>JBDLQW010000086.1:0-21591 GCA_039800365.1 Pseudomonadota bacterium | reverse complement strand
AAGCTCAAGCGGCTCACCCCGCTCAATCCCCTGAGGTGACTCCTGCAACTCATTCGAATACACCCACGGATGCCCCGAGCGAAATCGTCGATCATGCTTGGGCTTGAGCCGAATTTTTCTCGTCGTCGATCTCATCGTCGATCTCGTCGTCGATCCCATGGTCACCATCACCGTCGCTCCAAAGTATAATACGTGAATGGCATGGGCTCGGCATGGTCTTCACGAAAGCTTTCCTGCCACTCGGTCCAATTAAATTCTGGAAAAAAAGCATCGCCTTCGAAGTCGCGATGAATGATCGTCAGATACAACCGATCCAGCAAATGCCACGAGGCTTTCCAGATTTCTCCGCCGCCGATCACGAAAACTTCTTCGAAACCCGCCCGCCCCTCAGCTTCGCCCTGGCGACACCACTCAAGAGCAGCCTCAACCGTTGAAAAAACCCGAGCCCCAGGTACTGAATAGTCGGCTTGTCGAGTCACGATTAAGTTCTCACGATGAGGCAAGGGCTTCCCCATCGACTCAAAGGTGCGCCGACCCATGATCACCGGATGCCCTGAGGTCATTCGTTTGAAGCGCTGTAAATCCGCCGGCAAATCCCAAACGAGGTCGTTGTCTTTTCCAATCACTCGGTTTTGAGCCATGGCTCCGAAGGCTGAAATGATCATATGGCCACCGGCGCCTTGATTGCAGGATGCGGCTCGTAACCCACGAGCTCGAAATCCTCGAATCGAAATTCGAAAATCGATCGAACCTCAGGATTTAATCGCATCTGGGGCAAAGGACGAGGATCCCGCGCAAGCTGCAGCGTCGCCTGCTCGAGGTGATTCAAGTACAGATGAGCATCTCCGAGCGTGTGCACGAATTCGCCGGGCTTCAACCCCGTAACCTGAGCCACCATCATCGTCAGCAAAGCATAGCTCGCGATATTAAAAGGCACGCCCAAAAACAGATCTGCAGAGCGCTGATAAAGCTGGCAAGAAAGTCTTCCGTTAGCCACGTAGAACTGAAAAAACGCATGACAGGGCGGCAGCTTCATTTTGGGAATCTCTGCCACGTTCCAGGCGCTGACGATCAGCCGCCGCGAATCGGGGTTCTTTTGAATTGCCTCGATGACTTGCGTGATCTGATCGACCACGGTGCCATCGGCCCCCCGCCAGGACCGCCACTGCGATCCGTAGACTGGACCCAAATCGCCGTTTGAATCCGCCCACTCATCCCAGATCGTCACGCCGTTTTCTTTCAGGTACCCAATATTCGTGTCGCCTCGAAGAAACCAAAGCAGCTCATGAATGATCGACCGCAAATGCACCTTCTTGGTCGTCACCAGGGGAAAACCCTCACTCAGGTCGAATCTCATCTGATAGCCGAAAACACTCAAAGTACCGGTACCGGTGCGATCGTCTTTTTTGGTGCCATTATGAAGCACATGCTGAAGCAACTCATGGTAGGCGCGCATAGCTTGTGGGCCTAACAAAAAGGCTCTTGGCTCACAATGGGGCTACCGAAATAAATCCAGTAACTCTTTGAATTTCGTGATTTTTTCAAATTCCAGAGGCATCCAACCCCTAAACCCGTTAGACTCTTCAGAAAGAGCCTGAACCGAGTCTCTGAAAGCAAAAACCCTGGCAATCGACGAGCAACGCGACTCATGAAAAACGACTTCCGGCGGGCGCGCCACACTTTCAGCATCAGCGACCTTCACCTCACCGAGGCTGAACCCGTCAATCCCAAGCGGCCTTATTGGAAGCTCTACAAGACCCGAAAGTTCTTCATCGATGCCACCTTCAAGGTCTTTCTCGATCATATTCAAGCGCTGGCTGGAAAAGACGAGAAGATCGAGCTCATTCTGAACGGAGACATCTTTGACTTTGATGCGGTGATGCGCCTTCCGGATGACCCCAAGCAATTTAAGATTCATTGGCTAGAACGCCTTCGAGGACTGAATGCTGAAGAGGCCAAGAGCCGATTCAAGATGGAAGTGATTCTTCAAGATCACCAAGGCTGGGTGGTTGCGCTTCGGGAGTTCTTACTCTTGGGACATCGAGTGGTCTTCATTATCGGAAACCATGATGTCGAGCTACATTGGCCTGGGGTTCAGAAAACCATCATCGACACCTTAAATCTGCCCGACGAGTATCGAGGCAACATTCGATTCTGCGAGTGGTTTTATGTCAGCAACCACGACACGCTCTTTGAGCACGGCAACCAATACGACTCGTACTGCCTCTGTTCGAATCCGGTTCACCCTTTGATCAAAAAGGGACGAAGAGTGGTGGTACGCATGCCCTTCGGAGACATCGCGAACAAAATGATGATCAACGGCATGGGGCTACTTAACCCTCATGTTTCTTCGCAGTTCATCATGACGTTTCGACAATACATCCGATTTTTCTTCAAGTACCTGATTCGGGTCGAGCCCGGCATCATTCTTACTTGGTTCTGGAGCGCCTTGGCCACGCTCGCGCACTCGTTGCTTGAGGGGTTCTTGCCTCCGATCAAAGATCCGTTAACCGTCGAAAGACGAATTGCCGAGATCGCGCAAAAATCGAATGCCACTCCCCGAACCGTCAGGGCGTTAAAAGAAATTCACGTTTACCCCGCTCATTTCGATCCGATCAAGATCATGCAAGAGCTTTGGGTTGATCGCGCGCTTTTATTCCTGTTGATTTTGATCGGTAGCTTTCAGCTCATCACGCTCGTGAAGCTGGTGGCCGATATTTCCTTGCTGTGGATGATTGTTCCCATCGCGTTGACGATGCCGTTTTTCGTCTTTTATGCCCAATCCATCACCAGCAGGATGGATGAAGAAGTGCTGCAAGCTCCCGTTCGCAGTGTTGCTGTGAGTAGCCGTCTTGCAAAAGTCTCGCGGGTTGTTCACGGGCACACGCACCACGAGACTCATCGATGGATTGAAGGCGTCGAGCTCTTAAACAGCGGTACGTGGTCGCCCGCCTTTCATGATTTCGAATGCACCAAACCCTATGGTCGCACTCCCTTTGTTTGGATTCGGCCTGCCGACTCAGCAGGGGCAAGCACCACGCGCCAGGGCACGCTTCGCATTGCTGAGCTTCGCGAGTGGAAAGAGTCCGAAAGCCAGACCATTGCTCCAGTCCTGGCAGAATCGGCTGAGTCTGAAACCCAGCCCCCCGAGGAAGGCAGCGCCTCGTGAGAGTGATGATCGTCGGCCCCGGGGCCTTGGGATGCGCCTTCGCCGAACAGCTTCAGCCCCATCACACGATCAGCCTCTACGGCCCGCGACCTCCTCAAGGCGCACGTTTTTTGCGCTGGTATCAGCCCGAGATGCCAGCGCTCACTGAACCCACGTTGGTAATTCTCGCTTGCAAGAGCGTTAGTCTCGATTCGGCCCTGAGCCAGCACCTCGCTCCGGCCTTAAAAAAAAGCGACCACCAGGCCCTCTCCACATCGATGGTTCTTGCCCCTCAAAACGGCTTAGGAGTTTCACGTTTTTTGCGAGAGCGCCTTCCTCGCGAGCTGGCTTTCTGCCGAGCACTGGCATGGTTCGGCGCGCGCTGGGCACAAGAGCGAGCACCTCTCGAACTGCAAATCAGCCCCGCTCCCCGACGACTGACTTTAGCTGCCAGCACTCGCTCGGCTCAGCTCGAGGTCATCCTATCAAGCGCCGGATTTTCAACTGAGCTCTGGCCCGATTCATTTCGACATGATTCTTCCGAACCCATCACTGAAAAAATAGCCAAAGAAATTGAAGAAGAAATTGAGTGGAAAAAGGGCCTCACGAGTTTAGCACTCAATGCCCTGCTGGCATTTCATCGAAAACCCAATGGGGCCTTGCTCGAAGATCTCACCCTTCAAGCTCAAGCTCGAGAACTTCAACGTGAAGCGTTTCTGGTTTTTCATGCCCGGGGCCTGAAACGCCTCACGCCCGAACAGGCCTGGCAAGATCTTTTGCGCACTTGCACCGAGACCTCTCAAAACCGCAATTCGATGCTACAAGACCTGGAAGCCGGTCGAGCTCTCGAGCTGAATGCCTTGAACGGGGCTTTGGTTGATCAGGCCCGAGCGCTGGGCCTCCACCTCAGGGCTCACGAAGCCCTTCTTCAAGCCCTGATCAAAACCTGAGGCCAAACTCGAAACTTTCCTGGACATTCTCCTGTCTTCTGCTACCGATTTTAGGAACTTTCAGGAGAGATGAAATGCCCCAGGGTACTGAAATCACGCGCTTTTCTGGTCTTCCTTTAGCTTCTGTCGTCTTGCTTGCTGTGGTGTCAGCTTGCACCTCCTCCTGCTCTTCTACGTCGTCCCCTCTGAACCCAGCCAACACGTTAACGTTAGCAATCGGAGCAGAACCTCCCGATCTCAACGCCACCAAGGCCACCGACTCAGAGAGTTTCTTCATCCTCGGTCATGTCATGGAGGGCCTCACACGCGCAGGTAACGACGGCAAACCTGCGCCAGGCGTTGCCGAAAGCTGGAAGCTCTCCGACTCGGGGGCCACCTTCAAGATCCGACCTACGGCTCGCTGGAGCGATGGCAAGCCCGTGACGGCTCATGATTTCGTGTATGCCTGGAGGACCGTGGTAGATCCGAAGAACGCTTCGGAATACGGCTTTATTTTGGGCCCTATCAAGAATGCTGAGAAAATTCTGGCCAAGAAGCTACCCGCCGAGAGCTTGGGCGTGAAGGCTACCGATGATCGCACGCTGGAAGTCGAGTTCGAGAAACCTTGTGGCTACTTTTTGGCCCTCACCTCTTTTGCGACTTATTTTCCCGTGCGAGAAGACTTTCACCGCTCGCTGGGTGAGCGCTACGGAGCCGAGGCGCAAAACCTCCTTTATAACGGTCCGTTCATGCTCACACAGTGGGTTCATGGCGCTTCGTTGCGCCTTCAAAAAAATCCACAGTACTGGAACGCATCGACTATCGCACTTGATGCGATCGACATCCCCTACATCACACCGGATGACAGCTCTCGGTTCAATCTCTTCAAAGACGGCAAAATCGACCTCGTTCATTTAAGCAAGAACACCCTGCAAACTGCCATGCGAGAGCGTTTTCGGATGCGAAAATTTGTCGATGGCACGGTGTTTTATCTCGAGTTCAATTTTCGAGAAGGACGTATTCTACGAAACAAGAACCTTCGCAAAGCGATTCAAGCGGTTTTTGACCCCGAAGAATACACCGATAAAGTCGTGAGTATTCCAGGCACGCTCGCGGGCACCACGCTCATTCCTTCATGGATTGCCGGAAAAAAAGGGCTTTTTCGCCAAGATTATCCATTTGTCCGCCCCAAGCCCGACCTTCGAGCCGCCAAAGCGTACCTTCAGGCTGCCCTGAAAGAACTGCAACTTCAGTCTCCTCCGCCCATCGTCTGGCTCACGGGCGACTCGCCCGGTTCCTCAAAAGAAGCAGAATACTTTCAAAACCTGCTGAAAAGCACTTTAGGAATCGAACTGAAGATCGATAAGCAAATTTTCAAGCAACGCCTCGCCAAAATGAGCTCAGGCGATTTCGACATCGTCTCAGCTGGCTGGGGCCCGGATTACAACGACCCCATGACCTTTGCTGACCTCAAGACCTCATGGAACGAAAATAACCGAGGACGTTGGAGTCACCCGCGTTACGATGCGCTGATTCGCCAAGCTCAAGCAACCACTCGCCCTGAGGTTCGAATGGATGCCATGGCAGAGGCTGAGCGCCTGCTCTTGGATGAACTGCCCATTCTTCCCCTCTATGAGCGAAGCGTCGTGTATACCCAAAGCCCCCGATTATCTCACGTGGTGAGGCGGTCCGTCGGTTTTGACCCCGACTACACCGAGGCACGACTCGCTCCAAAACCCTGAAACCGAGGACATCATGCTGCGCTACATCTTGAAACAATGTGCCTCTGGAATCGTGACTGTTTTCTTCATCGCCACGGCAACTTTTGTGGCCATGCATGCCGTGCCGGGCGATCCGCTTTTGAAGGGTAAAGCCATCACTCCAGAGGTTCGAAAAAACCTAGAAGCCAAATACGGCCTCGATCAACCGGTCACCCGCCAGTACTTGGTTTTTATGAAGAACATGGTTCAGGGAGATTTCGGAATTTCGTTCACCCAGCAGAACCGCTCGGTCAACGACATTATCAAGAAGCATTTTCCCATCTCGGCAGTGCTGGGAATTTTTGCGCTTCTGATTGCCGCAGGCGGTGGAATTCTTTACGGTTCGATTACTGCCCTCTATCGCAATCGCCTTCCTGATCGAGTGATCATGCTCGCGGTAATTTTTGGAGTATCGGTACCCAGCTTTGTGATTGCCGCCTTGATGCAACTCGGAGTCACTGAGCTCAACAAACGTTTTGGCTGGCATCTCTTTGCCGTGGCGGGATGGGGCGGATTTTCTCACGCCGTACTTCCTGCGATTGCCCTGGGTCTGAGCACCATGTCATTTCTCACACGCTTGATGCGCTCTTCGATGTTGGAAGTGGTCAATGCCGACTACATTCGTACTGCGCGCGCGAAAGGGGTTTCGCCCGTTCGCATCTTCTTTTCTCACCAGCTGCGAAACGCCATCCTTCCTGTGATCACCGTTTTGGGTCCCGCCATCGCCGGAATCACCACGGGAGGATTTGTGGTTGAAAGTGTTTTTGCGATCCCAGGATTGGGGCGTTACTTCGTGCAAGCGGTGCAACAGCTCGACTATACGGTGATCATGGGCTTGACCGTTTTTTACGGCGCGTACCTCGTGGCCATGGTGATTTTAGTCGATTTGATCTACGGACTCATTGATCCCCGGATCAAAGTCGGAAAGGCCACCTCATGAAGACCGATTCGCTTCAGCGTTCCGAATTTGTTCGAGCCCAGAAAACTTCGGGACTTCATGTCTTAACTCGCCCTTCCTTAAGCTACTGGCAAGACGCATGGATTCGCCTTCAGAAAAATCGCCAAGCCCTGAGCTCCTTAGTCATCATCGCGCTCTTATTTGCTTTTACGACGCTTGGCCCGTGGCTTTGGCAGCAAAGCCCGTCTCATCAAGCGCTTGCTGAAATCTCGCAGGGCCCCACTCTGGGCCAACGCGCCCTCGTGGTAGACGATCAAATCGACTGGGTCGACGTCATCGCTGCCTCCAAAGCGCCTTCGAGTGCCCCTTTCGACGCATCGTCATTGGCGGCACCACAAGGCTTACATGTGGTGGGCACCCCTCACACCCGAGGCATCATCCTCCAGTGGCAGCCCGTTGAGGGCGCTACGGGCTTTGCGATTTATCGCAATGAGATCGAGCCCTCGCCCACCGAGAAAGACTTTGGGCTTCCCCTCGCTGAGATCACCACTCCGGGCCAAGTCAGTTACCGCGATCGCCTCAATCTTGAGCCCAAAACGTACTTTTACACGGTGGTACCGATGCGCGACGGAGTCGAGGGCAACGCGTTTTCGCAGCTTCGAGTCGACACTCGAATCGCCCTGACCGTGAGCCAGGCCCAAACAGTCGATGCGCAAGCGCGAGCAGGAAGTGAAGTTCGCCTCCCGGCTCATCCGTTCGGCACCGATTATCTGGGCCGAGACTTGCTCGCGCGCTTGATTGCTGGAGCGAGAGTTTCGCTTTCGATCGGGTTTTTCGCTCCGATTCTTTATATTTTTTTAGGCGTCTTCATCGGAGGCCTGGCGGGATACCTCGGAGGACGCACCGACATGGTTTTGATGCGAACCACCGACCTGGTCATCGCGCTTCCTTTCTTGCTTTTCATGATCCTGTTTCGCATCGCCTTTGGAGTAGGGCCAGGCGAGAGCGGCGTCATTCCGATGCTCGTCGCGCTGATCGCTCTTTCATGGACTTCCTCAGCACGCTTGGCTCGTGGTCAGATCCTGCAGCTTCGCGAAAGCGAGTACGTGCAAGCTGCTCGACTCTTGGGGGCTCGGCCGGGATACCTCTTAGCCAAGCACCTCGTTCCGAACACCATGGGTGTGATTTTGGTTTACCTGACTTTCGCGATTCCCTCGACCATCTTCACCGAGGCGTTCTTGTCGTTCATCGGAATGGGAGTGGTTCCACCGACGCCATCTTGGGGAAGCCTTTGTAACGATGGTATTGGCAGCTTCTTAAGCCATCCCCATGAATTTTTGATTCCTGCGATCTTCATCAGCATCACCGTGCTCGCCTTTAATCTTTTAGGCGACGGGCTTCGTGACGCTTTAGATCCGAAAATGAGAGGACGCGACTCATGACCTCCCCGGCTTCACCATTACTTCAAGTGCGAGATCTTCAAGTCGAGTTCGACACCTACGGCGGGGTCGTGCAGGCTGTTCGCGGAGTGACTTTCGAAGTCGATGCCGGGCAGACTCTGGCCATTGTGGGAGAATCGGGCTGCGGAAAAAGCGTGACCGTTCAATCCCTGATGGGATTGATTCCCACGCCCCCCGGGCGCATTACGGCAGGCTCTGCGCTGCTTCGCGGCCAAGAGATCCTGAACCTGCCACTCAAGGAAGCGAATCGAATTCGTGGCAAAGAAATCGGAATGATCTTTCAGGATCCGATGACTTCGCTCAATCCCACGATGACTGTTGGCAAGCAGATTGCCGAAACGCTGCGAATCCATGATGGGTACTCGGCAGATCGCGCGAGAGATCGAGCCATTGAGCTTCTTGAGACCGTGCAGATTCCCGAGGCGCGTTCGCGAGTCGACCTGTATCCGTTTCAATTTTCAGGCGGCATGCGCCAAAGAGCGATGATCGCTATGGCCATCGCTTGCCACCCCTCGGTGCTCATCGCTGACGAGCCTACGACCGCGCTGGACGTGACGATTCAGGCCCAAATCCTTCAGCTTCTTAAACGGCTACAGCGCGAGCAGAAAATGGCGATCATTCTGATCACGCATGACCTCGGAGTGGTGGCCCAGATGGCTGATCAAGTGGCCGTGATGTATGCCGGGCAAGTGGTCGAATACGGCTCGGTGGATGACGTGTTTTATCGGTCATCGCATCCCTATACTTTGGGGCTGCGCCGAGCGATGCCCGAGAATCAAGAGCAAAGACAGAAGCGCTTGATTCCGATCGAAGGATCTCCTCCAGATCTTTTCAAACCTCCGCAAGGCTGCGGGTATTTCGCCCGCTGCCCCCAGGCGATGACCGTTTGCGAATCCCGGATGCCAATGGAATTTGGAGTCAGACGCAGTAGCGAAGGGCAACACTTTAGCCGCTGCTGGCTGCATCACGAGTGGGCTCCCAGCGAGCTCTCGAAATCTATTTTAAGCCCTGAGGTCTCATCATGATTCTCGAAGTGCGAGGACTGAAGAAACACTTTCAAGTCGCGCGTGACAAGACGGTACATGCGGTCGATGGAATCAACTTGAACATTGCCGCTAACGAAGTCGTGGGACTAGTGGGCGAATCGGGCTGTGGAAAATCGACCTTGGGTCGAACCATCGTTGGCCTCTACGAAAAAACCGCGGGCGAAGTGTGGTTTGAAGGCGAAAAGATGCCGGAGTCGTTTTCAGCGTCTGACTTCAAGCGGTTTTCCCGAAAGATTCAAATGATTTTTCAGGATCCCTACTCCTCGCTCAATCCGCGAATGACGGTGCGAGATATCATTGCCGAAGGGCCACTCCTCCATGGCTCTTGGAAGCGCGACGAAATCGACGCACGCGTGGGCGATTGGCTCGAGCGGGTGGGGCTATCGCGAGATCACCTTTCGCGCTATCCGCATGAGTTTTCGGGCGGACAGCGCCAGCGAATCGGAATTGCTCGGGCCTTGGCTCTTGAGCCCCGCTTTGTGGTTTGCGATGAGCCGATCTCAGCGCTGGATGTTTCGGTGCAAGCTCAGGTCATCAATTTGCTGAGCGAACTGAAGAATACGCTCGGACTCACCCTCTTATTCATCGCGCACGACCTCTCGATGGTGCGCTACGTATCAGATCGCATGGCGGTGATGTACCTCGGCTCGATGGTCGAGCTAGGTCCCGCCAATGAAGTGTACTTCAGACCGCTCCACCCCTACACTCAGCTTCTGATCGAGTCGAACCCTGAGGCCGACCCTGAGCTCGAGCGCAAAAGAACCCATCGCGAGCTGAAGGGCGAAATTCCAACGCCAGTGAACTTGAAGCCGGGCTGCCGATTCGCCACGCGTTGCCCGCTCGCCACTTCGCGCTGCCATACCGAAAGTCCAGAGTGGCGAGAGCTTCGCCCTCAACACTTCGTGGCTTGCCATGTGGTGACGGGTTAAGAGAAGAAGCAGCGTTGCGCAAGATCACGCAAGGCTTTATCCTTTGTGACCACTGCGGCCTGACCATCATTGCTACGCCCCTTCAAGGGCTTTGCTCACGCGCTGTCGTGGTGATCTCAGCCGACGACAAGAACTTTATACCGAGCAAGTTTCGGAAATCACGAACGAGCCCCACTACGAAGCCGCTCTTAAGACGGTCGTTGAGTTGCCGGGCAGCAGGCAGCGCCTGAAATCTCTAAAATCAACGCACCGCCTCCATGCAAAACCCCTTGATCGCTCCTCGAGGGTTGAGTATCTCCGGTTTCCGCTATGAAAAAACTTTTCGCCGTAGGTTTTGGTTTGATTGCTCTGGCTGCTGTTGTCTTCGCCAAGCAGTCGCATGCTGCGCTTTATAGCTGCTATGCCAATGCGTTCTGCCCTCAAACGGGCCGCACCGCTTCGTGCATGGTTTATGCGAACCCCTACCTTGGCCAACAGTGCACCTACGAATACCAAACCGGAGTCGGCGTGCGATGCACCGGCTGGGACAGCTTCGGTCGCTGGGTTGTTTTCGAAGACTACTGCATTTACTAAATCGCTGAAGCTAGCAGAGGGCTCGGCTGAAACTGCGCCTCGATCTGAGAGTGTGCCCAGGAAGCGAGCTCCTGTGAAGAATGACTCACGATCTCAGTCCCCTCCAGCAAGCTTAACCAAGTCCATTCCGCCCGAAGTTCATGAGTGACGAGCAAGCGCCGTAAATGCGGCAAAAAAGCATCGTCCTCAGCGTAAGAAACTCGCATCCTCACGCCTTCGGGATACTGAACCTGGGCAACCCACAGCGGCACAGCAGCATCGCGAGCAGCCTCAAAAAGGGCTCGCCGGAAGGGCCGCACTCCTGTTCCCCGCGTTGAGGTGGCTTCGGGAAAAAGCACCACGTGAAAACCATGCCTGAGCAATGCCGACAGCTCGGCAATCTCAGCCCGTAATCTCCGTGGTGAGCGCCGTTCTACGAAAACGCAACCTGCCAACCGGCAGATCCATCCTACGAAGGGCTCGTCGCGCATTTCGATCGACGTGACAAAAAGCGTAGGCAACTGAGCAGCAGCAACCAAAACATCTAAATAAGAGATATGATTCGACACTGTCATTCCCGCACGAGCACCTCGGGGGCTCCACGGTGGTGCCGAATGAAAGCGGGTCACGACCTGAACGCCCAGAACCTTTAAGAGCACTGGGGCCACGAGATGCACCCAACGCGCGCGAAACCGCTGAAGCCCCAAAGGACTCCAAAGCACGATGGGCGCAAGAGCAGACCCCCCCAAGCTCAGAGCCAGAATCACGAAGAAGCCCATCGTTCGAAGCACTCCCGTCACGCCTCACCCCCCTTTCGAGAAATCGGAAACGCCGTCAAAAGATCTAAGCAATGAAAGTCAGCATCCCATGCAGGCTCAGCAATCATTCGCGCTCCCGACCGAATATAGGAAAGAACGAGCGGAGGTAACACTCGTGAACTCTTGCGCTCAGTCAGCGTCGCGCTTTCTCCAGAAAGCTCAAGACCTCCCCCCTGTTTAAGCCACCCTTGAGACAGACTTCGCCACGCATCGCGTGCTGAAGCGGGCATTCGATACTTTTCAAGAGGCGCAACACCAGTTTCAGGTTCCCAAGCACCTCGAGACGTCATTTCTTGAAAGAGCGAATCGATAAGACCACAAGTGGGTGAAACCGCCTCGCCACTCCAGTTCGCTTCAGCATGCGCATCACCCAGCAAGACGCTAGAACAACCAAAAAGGAGGTCGATCTGACGTTCTTGAGCGAACTGGGTCACCGCCCGCCAGAGCATCCTTAAGACCGTGCCATTGCGATGCTGCGGGTGAACGCACGCACGTCCTAGCTCAAGCTTCTTGCCTGGTCTCTTGAGAAAGGGTTCTAATGAAAATTCTTTGGCAGAGTAAAAGCTAGGCGCCCGCCCCTCTTCCAGAAGGCGATAAGTTCCAACAGGAAGCCCCGTGGCTTTCTCGAAAACCACCAGATGATCGGCATAACGGTCGAAGTCATCGACATCGATTTTGAACCAAGACGCCGGCGAACGGTACTCTTGCCGAAACACTTCATAACGAAGCTGAAAAACTCGACGCAATTCAGATCGATCACGCGCTAAACGACACTCATAGTCTCGAGACTCAAGAGCAGGCATCGCGCTTACGGCTGGCAAATCAAACCCCAGCTGCGGACTGAACACCCAACCCACCATTGATTTAGCCTGACCCATGGTTTCCATCATTGATTTCAACACCGGACTTGAAGTCGTCATCGCGCGATTCCCCTGGGCATCAGCAAATCGCGTGACTGTTCAGATCGAAGCAGGAAACGGTCAAGAGTTTGTCAGATTTTCAATCAGCGAGTTGAGAATAGCGCTTGCGATCAGAAATCAAAGACTCCAGAGTCACGAGTGATGAAGAAGATCTTGATCACGGGTGCGTCCCGCGGCTTCGGTAAGCTCACGGTAGAACGCTTGCTCGATCGGGGCCACGAGGTTTTAGCTGCGCTACGAGGCGGTGAGGCCCGTGGCAAGACCCTTTTCTCTCCGGCCCAATGCCAATCGGGGCGCTTGCACTTTGTAGATCTGCATCTCGATCGTGTCGAGCAAATCGACGCTGCCGTCACTCACGCGGCTTCGCTCTGGAATGGATCTCTGGATGTGCTGATTAATAATGCGGGCTATGGACTGATGGGCCCTCTTGAGGGCCAAACCGACGATCAAGTGCGCCGCCAGATGGAAATCAATTTTTTTGCCCCCCTCGCACTCTCTCGGCGATGCATTCCGTTACTGCGAAAAAACCGAGGCCGAATCATCAACTTGAGTAGCATCGCGGGTTTAGTGGCGCTGCCTTTTTATGGCGCCTATAATGCCTCGAAGTTTGCGCTTGAAGCTGTGAGTGAGGCCCTCGCTTATGAACTTCGCGACCTTGGAATTCAAGTCGCCCTGATTGAGCCCGGAGGCTTTCATACTGAGTTTGCCGAGTCGGTGGAATTCGGGGGTCCTGGTGATCCACGCAACGTTCGAAAAATCGCCCTGTTTCAAGAAAAAATGAACTCTCGTCGCCAGATCTTCAGCGGAGACCCTACCCACGTGGCTGACCTGCTTGTGCGCCTTTGCGAGAAGCGACGGGTCCCGCTTCGAACCATCATCGGACGAGATGCCAAGTCTTTAAACGTGCTCAAGCGGCTATTGCCCGACTCGTGGAGAGTGTACGGAGTTGCCAAGCTTTTTAGTGTGTTGAAGTAACCCCCAAACGCGGGAGTGCGCGAAAGAACTGCGAGCACGAAGCTTGAGGTTTGAGTCGCCATCGAGTTACTGCTGCCAACCAATCCGGGTATTTCTGAAGCCAATCTCTGCTCCATTGGCCCCAATCGTTTTCTTGAACCGAGAGCTCAGCCAGCGCGCCGATCATCGCATCACGAAGACCCGCTAATCGGCCCGAGAGCGGCAAGTCTTCTAGCTTGAAAGTCATCACTGCCGACTGAATCGCATTCCACTGAACCACGGGATGAGAATCACCAAGAGCTCGAACAAAAAATTCCAGTGCCTGACTTTCCGTGCGGCCTTGAATCACTTCAACGACACCTGAACGCACGAGCGGCTCGCCATCGGCAAGACCGTGAGTCAAGAGTGCTTCGAGGTCTGAACTCCACGGACGATCGCGCAAGGCAAGAATCGCGTGATATCGCACCAAAAAATCACTGTCATGCGCCGCGCTTGAAATGAACTCCCCACACTCAGCCAGATGACATCGCGCCAGGGCTTTAGACACTTCCCGCCTCACTTTAGGGTCACTGTCACGAACTCCCCACTTCAAAACGCGAGGGTCGCGAGCGACTTCGGGCCGTCGTTCGATTAAGGTCTCAAAACGCTCAAGCACGCGTGCACGAAGCTCAGGACGACCGCGATCTACCGCAGCCGCAAAAGCGGAATCTGAGAGCGACTCGAGCTCGGGCAGTAGTTCAATTAAAGCCCCCGAACCATGCACAGTGCTCTCGGTGATGATCTCTCCCCCGTAACCAAAATGATCCACCCCTGCGGGTGAGGCTTTTAAGAGCACGGCTCGCATTGCCGAGTCCTGCAGCTCGGCCTGAGGCCCAGAAACTCTTCCGCGAGTGGGCTCGCTCCGGCGACTTCGCCCCAGTACGAATGCGGGGCTCGAGTCAAGCACGGCTCGATTTCCACCGTGATCGAACGTGCTGCTCGAGCCCACGATCATCTTTCGAAGGTCTTCAGGCAATAAATCGCGATGACGTTTCAGCCAGAGCGAGAAAAGCGAAACACGCTGAACTGTCCCGGTGTCGCTAGCGCGAATACCCACTCGGTTAAGCGCCGAGGCTTCGATATCTAAGGACATCATTGGCTTGCCCTGCACCCGTACCGGCACCCCATGAACAAACCCCGAAGTCAGGCGACCATTTTCAACCACCAAATGAAGCTGACTTCTCGCCAGCGCAATGGTCCCCCAGCGCTCGGTAAGCAAATTGTCGCAGCTCCACCCGCCCACACACTCGCGAGCAGCGATGCCTTTGAAAACTCCATGAATTCTTCTCGGAATAGCGACGAGTTCGATGACCGAGCGCGAACGACGCCCCTCGGGAACCAAAGCCCCTCGGCGAGTCATTCGAGTCTTCACCCGAAACCCCTCGGTTTCCAGAGGCTTTCCGTCGCGATCAAGGCGCAATTCAGGAAGTGCCACTTTAGGAATGGCTTGCGATTTCAGATACACTTGAAGTGCCTCTGAAACCGCCTCCGATCGATAAGAAATCTTTCGAGCCTGAAGCTCATTCCAGGCAATCAGCACTTCATCGGCGTTTTTTGAATCAAGACCAAGGCGCAAAGCGCCTGCCGATTCGCCGAAAACACTCTCATGAACAAGAAAGGCAGCAAGTTCCTCTAACCTCGAATCACCCGCTAGTTGTTTTCGAAGCTGAGAAGCACGCTGAGCACGCGAGTGCCGATCACTCGTCGAAAGCGCTGCCTCGGCTGCTCGTGAGACGTTGATCTCTGCAAGCAACTCGCGCTCGAGTCGACGAACTTCGGCATCTCGAGCTAGCGCCGGAAGCGCACGAAGACGTCCCGAACGAAGCAAGAGTTCCTTCTTCCACCGAGCTAGAAAATCAGCCCACCCCTGCTCTTTGAGCTCAAGGCCCGAGCTCGAAGCATCAAATACTAGCTGAAATGAAGCACCGAGATCCGAGCGCTCGTCCAATCGACGAGCTAGCTCTGGAGCCTGTGCAGTCACTCTTCTGAGCTCTGCGATCAGCGCATCAAAATTTTCTCTCGGAAAGCGCTCATCGCCCTCAGAATAAAGATCGCGCCAAATCGCATAGTAACGATCGCGTCGCGCTTGCGCCGCAGGCGAGTCGGCCACAAACCCCTGAGTCCCACCGGCCTCTAGTACAATCGCATCCAGAGCCTGAAGCGCTCGCTCGATTGGGGGTTTTTTGGACTGTTCCAAAAAACGGTCGGCGCCCGAAGCAGCACTCGTTGCGTTTGCCCCCAAGGCACTGAAGGCGAAAACGGTAATCCCAAACCCCAGCGTCGCTTTTCGATTCCGCGATCTAGCATGCTCTCGGCCACGAGCCTGACACTCGCCACGCGATTGAAAACCAATTTGAATCCACCTCACCCACGACGCCATACCGAATTCATCGTCAATTTGGTGCTAAACCCTGAGTGGCTGAACTTGGAGGTCTCAGCGAGAGGCCGTCAAAAATCGAACACCGACTTTTTCTTGCTCATAAGAAACCGCATCCTCCACAATGAAAGAATGACGAACCGGCCTCACAAACGTAGGTCAAGCGCTCGAGTCTTCTCAGCAGCCGCAGCTTTGAGCGTAGTGTGGAGTTCGGTGTGCATTGCCACGAGCCTCACCAACGCCACCAGCAGTTGGGCATCTGCCGAGGATTACGCCGAACTTCAAGGCTTTCTCCGAATGGAAAAAAACCCCACCCGATTGATTCAAGCTCAGGCCTCGCATTGCAGCTCGGAATCGCAAGGCAATGGTATTAGCGATTTCGAAGCCGAAATTAGCTGTGAAATTCATTGCTCGACCGACTCAGCGTCTAAAACCGAAATGATCTCCGCCCAATTTTCACCCACCCAGCATCGCTTACGAAAGGGCAACGGAGACCTTCTAGGCGCCCTGGGCACCACACTCTCGCTCTGGTCTCGCCGTGAATGCGCCATTCAAGCAGCTCAACGTTGTGGTGGTATCCAGCACGTCACACAAGCGGCCCCAAAATCGATGAAATCCGGAGCCTGGCAAATGGCACTTCCGTACGGCTGCCCAGAACAGCCTGCTCTGGTTCTCTCTCCCTACGGTCAACAGCTTCAGGGAAAGCTCAAACCTAGCAACAAGAAAACCGTGAGCGCCGAAACCTTTCGAAGCACCTCAGCTGTTGAAGAACTCACGGTTCGAGGCGCTCTCCTCGAGAAGTCGCAACTCTCTGCCGAAGCTAATGCCAAATCTGTTGTACGATCCCCCTCTGAGGATTGCCGCTTTCCCCTTTCGGCGCAGCTTTGTTTTGGAGATTGCATCGACCTTTCGACCTCACCCAATCTCGAAAGCCTTTCCACTCCGTCCCCCACACGGGGCGAGCTGACCGTGTGTGGCGATGCACTGGCACAAGCGCTTCTAGCAAAGAAACGTTCCCGCTTCGAAAAACTCCTGCACTGCGAAGAGTTCTTCTGGCGAAGCGCCCGTGCAAGTTCAAGCCTTTACTTTGCGTGTGCGGCGGTTCGCGGAAACGTCAACTGTGACTCGTTTCTTGCGCAAATCCAGTCTTCTGGAACCGCGCCATGAATCCGGGAAGCCCCAAAAGCTCAGCGATTCGAACGGGATTCAACCCCTCGACTCGTAAGCCCCCAAAGTACTCGGCCACCAGGTTTCGAACTTCAGGATGAGCGTTCCAATGAGCGAACACGCGACGACTCAGCCGCCGCGCTAGCCCCGATCGATTGAAGCACAGATGATACAGAAATTGATTCATCAGAGCGATATGATGAAAATACCGTCTTGAGGCGCGATGATGAACTCGTCGTAGTTCGGCTAAGCGTGCCGAATCGACTACCGATGGGCTTCGAGCCTTCCCCGAGCGCCTGCGAAAAACAGGGGGAATCGCTTGAGCCAGACGCTCGACGTGCTCGAGCGCAAAGGCCATGCCCTGACCTCCCAAAGGCGTGGTAACCGCCAGCGCATCACCAATCAAAACAAAACGTCCTTTTGCTGCCGGACCGAACCAGGCCGCATCGGCTGGTGCGCCAAAAACCTGTCCCACGCTCCCTTCGATTCCGAGCACCGGCTTCACGTTCTTCTCGAGCTGCTCACAGGCATCACGCGCCCAGCCTTGCTTTCCTGAAGTCCGATCTAGGGTGTTCCAATAAAGGCGCTGAACCTGGTCACGAATCTTAAAAAGCGAAAAGGTGCCATCGCCTGGGGTGCGAATGACTTCATAACGGTGAGAGACCTGGGGATCGCCTTGAAAATCAAAACCCACGATCATCTCAGGATCCGCTCCCCACACAGGAGTTCCGAGCGCTGGAGCCCGAGGCCCCTGCATCCAGGAACGTACGGTTGAATGCCGACCATCGGCTCCCACCACCAATCGCGGCGCGAGAACTTCAGGCCATCGACGATCATCACTTACCGAGCGCAAACGAAACCTCGGCCGATCGAGATTTTTTGAAAGACTGCGAAGTTCAACTCCCTCGATGAAACGCTCGGCAAGCACTTGTCGCGCCCGTACCCGCAGTTTTTGCGAAAGCGTCGCTTGTGAAATCGACAGACCCGCCATGCCTGAGGGATAGCTCATCAAAAGATCGGTGCGAACATCAACGAAGGTTTCCGACTTTGCCCGCCTCAATCCCCTTGCAGCCCATGGCACTTCTGGCAGCCGCATTTGAGGAAAAATCCACGACAGTAAGCCCCGATCCTCGAGGTCTCGAAACCTCAATTCGCGAATGGACGTGGCCTCACCCGACTCAATCGCGGCATCGATCAGATCGCCTAGACCCAAACGGCGCAAGCGCTCTACTGCAATGGGCTGAAGGTATTCACCTTTGAAACGCTCGCGCGGCGTCGCTTCTCGCTCAATCAGTAAAACCGAAATGCCCCGATGATGGAGCGCTAACGCCAGCGAGACTCCGGCAATTCCGGCTCCCACCACCATGACTTCAGGACGATGATCCATCCGTGGACCCCCCTTTTTCAGACTCGAGTGTAGGCAACTCAAGCTTGAAATTCTAGCCCCCCCTCTGCCACGCTGGGGACCTGATGCCTCTCGACACCGAAATCCAGGCTGCTCTTGCTCGAGCCGAAAAGGCAGCCCTTCTTGCGCGCCACGAGGGGGCTTTTTGGGAAGGCGAACTTGAGCTCAACGCTTCGCCTAGCGCTCAGTTCGTTCTGACCTGTGCTCTGCTCACGCAAGGCGAGCGCTATTGCTCGCGCGAAACAGCTTGGGGCGTAGCGCAGTACCTTCTCGAATCGCTCGCCGAGGGTCAGGGGCTGAAGCCCTATCCGGGCCAAAAAGGAAATCGCTCGTGGACCTTCGATGCCGCACTCGCCCTTCGAGTGATTGATTTACGCTGGGGTTGGCCCACGCAGAGTGAGAAATCTCGTGTCGAAGGGGTGCTAGAAATTACGAAGCGCTTTTTGCGCGAGGAGGCCCAAAAAAAACCAGCGCCGCCACTTTTTCGCTCAACCGCCACTTTCTTAGGGCTTTGGGGTGTGCTCTCCTGGAATCAAGTACCCAAGTTCCCTTTAGCCTTTTTAGCCTTGCCCCAAGAAACTGGAATCGACTTGACCGCCTACTGGATTCGAACCGTGGCGATTCCGATGGCTCTTTTAGGCTCTTTATCACTTGCTGAAGTAACGGCAAAAGAGCCTCCTGAAGCACGCGCGCTTCAGGCCGAGTTTGGGCCCTTGCTCGGGCCTGAACGTCACCCTCCAACGTGGCGGCGTCTTCAACAAAAAGCTTTCGAGTCTTTTCAGCGATTCGGGTCGCCTCGCCTGCTTCGAGCGGCTGCAGAAACCCGCATCGCCGCCTTTACTGAGTCTCAGGGGGATATTGCAGGAAACCCCTATGCGGCGTTTTTCTCGTCGCTGTATTGGGATCGTCTTCGGTCGCCGTCGTCCGAGCAGCTCACCCGTTTAGACCGAGCGATGCGTGCCGTAAGAGAGTACGCAATCATTCGAAGCGACCTCCAAAAGCCTTCGCAATGGCGTTTGCAAACCAATCTCAGTACGATTTGGGACACGGGCTTTTTTCTTTGTGCCTTTCCTCAAAAAACGCCCGAACTTCAAAATGCCGCTCAGTGGCTCTTAACGCAGCAGATTCGTGACCGTGAGGGGGATTGGGCACGTCGGGCTCACGCCCTTCCGGCAGGCTTTAGCTTTGGTCGGGGTCATGATCATTATCCGGTCACAGATTGCACGGCTCTAGCGATTCTCGCGCTGGTTTCGCAGCTCGGACGTCAGTGGCTCAGCTCTCCTGAGGGTTGGGCTTCGGCTCGTTTTTTATTAGCGTTTCAAGCCGAAAACGGTGGCTTTGCTCCTTACGAAAAACCCCGGCTTCGGAAGCCTGAACTCTGGAATCAAGTGTTTTCGATCCAGGATATCCCTAATCAACTTTTTGATCGCACCAAAGCCGACGTGACAGGAAAAGTTTGTGAAGCTCTGGCTCTTTTCAGAGATCACGCTGAGCTGATCTCTGAGCATGCTGATGAGCATACTGATGAGCATGCCCACGAGCTTGCAGCTCAAATCCGCTCGGCGCTCACGCGGGCCCGAGCGTTTTTGCTCCATTCTCGTGATGAGGAGGGCCTCTGGAAAGGCAACTATGGGGTGAATCGTTTGTACGGAACCTGCTTTGCCGTGCGCGGACTTCGGGCGATAGACCGAGAGGCCCAAGCCGAATGGGCCAGGCCTGCTCAGGAGTTTTTCGTTTCGATGCAAAACCCTGATGGAGGCTGGGGAGAGTTAGAGGATCAATCCCGTTGCAGCTCGAGTGCTGTTCAAACTGCTTGGGCGCTGATGGGCCTATCGGCTTGCAAGACAGATCATTCGAATGCCACCTGGCACCGAGCCAGTCAGCGTGGTATTCGTTATCTTCTCAGCACGCAAAATCATCAACACGGCCTCTGGGATGAGCCCCGGCATTTAGGCATCGTCTTCGAAAAGACCGTGAACTTTCGTTACGAATTTTATCCCGCCTACTTCCCGATGATCGCTCTCCGCGAGCACCTCGAAGCCTTCGACAACAGCCATCCATCCCCCTTCAATAGCCAGACTTTGACTTAATCGCGAGTGAGCAGGGCCTGGGCTCAAAACAGCTTCCCCTTGACCCTCTCGACTTCGACTTCTTTGAGGTCGGCACACCGATCAGCCCTTTCAGTCTTAACCAAGTCGTGATTGAAAGAAGGAGCACCAAAACTAGAAATGAGTGTCCTCATGATGCCTCGATCACTGGTCATAAAAACCTCTTTTAGATTTCAATTTTCCGCGATTTTTTACAAGAAGCGAAGGGGTCCACTTTTCTTGGCAGCAGCCGCATCATTACTCTCACCACCGGTAGCTTTTGCTTCGGTGTTTTCGGTTGAAGAGTATCTTCAAGAAGTGCGCTCGGGGAATGAAGGCATTCGTGCTGCTTCCGAAACGAGCGCAGGCGCGCGGCAACGCGCCGAAGAAGCAAACCTGATTTTTTCGCCGCAGTGGAGCGCAACGGCACAAGTCCTCTCGGATGCAAGGCCCCAGCTCAATTCGTTTGCGCCGCAAAAAACTGATGCCACCGGACTTCAATTGGCTTTGGCCCAGCAGTTACCTTTCGGAGGCCAAGCGCGACTGGGCTACCAACTCGCTCACGTTCAGCTCGATGTTTTAAACCCTGCTTTTTTTAACACGACCAATTATTTCGATGCGATTCCCTCGTTTGACCTCTCGCTTCCCCTCTGGCGAAACTGGGGAGGCCGCGAATCGAAGAGCCAAAAAACCTTAGCGCAAGCTTCGGCGCTGGCAACCCATTACGGCGAGCGTTTTCGCGCCAGAATGCTGCTTTTAGAGGCCGAGCTTGCCTACTGGCGCCTTGCTCTCGGACGTGAGGTCGTGCAAGTGCAAAAAAAGACTCTCGAACGCACGCAGTACCTTCGAGAATGGGCAGAACGCCGTTTTCGGCTCAATCTCAGCGACCGCAGCGATTTTTTGCAAGCCAAGGCCGCCACACGATTTCGCGAGCTCGAGTTGCGCGCCGCTCAGGATGAAGAACGCGCAGCCAGCCAGGCCTTCAACAGCCTTCGAGGCCAAGCTCCAGAGGCGCTGGTCGGAGCTCTCGCACCGCTTTCTGCCTCGAAAATGGACATCCCAGACACCTGGAAAACCCTAGACGGCCCCCCTCGAGATCGAG
>JBDLQW010000085.1:0-17132 GCA_039800365.1 Pseudomonadota bacterium | reverse complement strand
GACGAGGTCGTAGAACGTTTTCGGAAGTAACCGCGGTAGCATGCTCATTTGCGCTCGCGATTCGATCTGGAAAACGCCGACCGTATCGGCCTTTTGCATCATGCGATACGTTGCGGGGTCTTCTGCTGGAATCTGATGCAGCTCGCGACCCGTGAGCTTCAAGGTTTTTTGTAGTGCCGAAAGCATTCCCAGTGAAAGGAGATCGACCTTGAGCAGCCCCATGGCATCAAGATCGTCTTTATCCCATTGCACGATCGTTCGACCAGGCATTCGCGCGGGTTCGATAGGAACGGTTTCGATCAACGGGTCGGCCGAGAGAGTGAAGCCTCCCGAGTGGATCGATAGATGACGAGGCGTGCCCTGAATGATTTCGGAAAATTTTTCAACTAGCGGATTGCTCTTAGCTTCCTGGCGAGACCCGGGATCGTCCGGGTTAAAGCCCAACGCCCGCGATACTTCACGAAATGCCGAACGCCCGCGATAAGTGATCAGAGCGGCAACCATTCCTGCTCGATCTCGTCCGTATTTCTCGTAGACGTGCTGAATGACTTCTTCGCGTCGCTCATGTTCGAAGTCGACATCGATGTCTGGCGGCTCTCCTCGCTCTGCTGAAATAAAACGCTCGAACAGCAAGTTCATGCGAACAGGGTCAATGGCCGTAATTCCCAGGCAATAGCAAACAGCAGAATTCGCTGCAGACCCCCGGCCCTGGCAGAGGATATCTCGGCTTCTTGCGAACGCGACGATCTCCCAGATCGTTAAAAAATAATCTGCAAATCCTAAGGTATCGATCAGCTTCAGTTCGTGCTCGAGTTGTTGTCGGGTAGCAGACGTGATGGCCTCGGCACTGCCGTAGCGGTTGATGGCGCCTTGCCAGGTCAGCTCGCGGAGGTAGCTTTGAGCTGAGTGTCCTTCTGGAATCCATTCGCTGGGGTACCGGTAGCGAAGTTCGCCCGGATCAAAGCGCATTTCCTGGGCAAGCTCATGAGCTCGGGTGACGAGCTCGGGCCAGGCATGAAAAAGCGCGCGCATTTCGGAGGGAGACTTGAGGTGGCGCTCGGCGTTCGAAAACAGAGAAAATCCTGATTCTAAAATGCGCTGGTTCTGACGAATCGCTGTCAGAACGTCTTGAAGCGGCCTCTGCTCGACCGAGTGAAAGTGAACATCGTTGGCAGCAAATAATCGTGCCTCTCCAAAACGATGGGCTAATTCCTCAGCGACTTGAATTCGATGCGAATCATGGCCATCAAGAAATTGAAACACAGGAAAAACAACCGAGCGATTGAGGTGCTCATCGGCTTCGAGAAGAAGCTCGGTACGTTTCAGCCACTCGTGGCCATCAGAGTCGTTCAGGCGGAAGGGCGGTGGGAGAATCCAAAGCAGCTCTCGAGCCGAGATTTTTTGGGCAGGGTTCTCCAGAAAGCGCTTGAGATGCTCGCGCAGGAGCGGAAGGCTTAAAGCGGCCTGGCCTTTTTCTTTTTCAGCGTGAGCTGCAGTGATGAAGCGGCAAAGCAGCCCATAGGCTCCTCGGGTCTTGGCGAGTAGAATGGTCGAATCAGGCCCCAATTGTGGATTTTCGATCTCGGAGGAGGGGCGGTGAGTGAGCTCAGCTCCGATGATGAGTCGAAATCGAGAGCGAATCGAAGGATCAAGCTGTTGCCACGCTCGATAAGCTTTTGGAATTCCGTAAACGCCATTTCGGTCGGTGATGGCTAAGCCACTAAGATTGAACTGGGCCGCACGCGCAACGAGGTCTTCTGGTCGAGAGGCACCTCGTAGAAAGGAATAGTGAGAGCGACAGGTGAGCTCTGCGTAGCGGTAAGACTCTTTTTCAGACCTCAGAAGATCAGTCGAAGTAACCATGCAAAAAGAAAAGCTGAAAGTTTTCAAGCGGGCCTTCGAAGTAGCCCCAAAGCTCTGGTCCAGAATCACAAATCGCTCGAAAGTAGTCTCTGCGGATCGGTGACTCTGTGGCAGATCGTTCCCACCAACCTTCTTCGATTCGCTCGGGCCCGATCCAGCGAGCAATTCGCTGTCGTCTACCGGGCGTAGCGCTGTTCTCTGGCCATCGTAACCAGCCCTCATGATGAATCAGCGCCAAAGGCTCTGAAAGCAGTCGAGTGGGGCGCATCGCTAGCTCATGGGGTGTGACGACGCTGAGGTGAGTGGCTTCAGATTTCGCTGCAAGCTCGAAAAGATGAGGCTCTTGCGCGCACCAAGATTTCTCTGGAAGGTAACGGGGGATGGTCTTGACTTGAAAACGCGACTTTCGATCGAGCTTCTCTGCAAGCCTTGCTAAAAGCGAATCCCAACTCTCGGCCTGCTCTTCGTGGCGGTGAAAAAAATCTCGCTGTGATCCACGTCCGGGGGCAGTTTCTAAAACTTCCATCTCAAGCCCTAGAATCCGGCACTCAGTGGCAATCCCATCGTCAGTTTCACTTTTTTGAAGCCAGCCGCTCAATCGGTCACGAAACGAGGCAAGCATGCCGCTAGCGCTGCTTTGCGGGGTTACTAATCTGAGCTCAAGAAGGCTTTCGCTCTGGTCTTTTTTGTCGTGACGGATCTTGAGACGCAGAGCAGACGCCCGAGCGGCTCGGGCTCTCAAGCGAAGGGCTAGCCGCTCGAGCAGTTCTTTTGAAGCAAAAAGCAACGAATCGAGCCGGGCAGCGAGGGGGCGATCGGGATCAAAGGCTAGCTCCTCGATCAAGCGCTCTGCCGGAACCCATAATGGCCAGGCCTCAAAATCAGCCGAGCGCTGGGCGTCTTGAATTCGTCTGGCGAAATTCAGGCCGACTTTTCCGAATCGAGCGCTCAAGGATTCTAGAGGAAGACGTGAGAACTCACTGAGCGTCTGAATTCCAAGGTGTTCGAGAAGCGGGATGCCCTCTTTGATTCGGCGATCCTTCAGTAAAATGGATGCATCTAAAGTCGCGAAGGGATCGAGGAGGTTCGCAAAAAGCTCAGGAGATAACGCAACCTGGTCACTGGAAGGGCTTTGGGCATTGAGAAAAGCAAATGCCGCATTCTGAGCCAGCCCGAGTCGGAACGCTGGCGCTTGAGAAGAAAAGCGCCGTCGGAGGAGTGCCTGTACCTTGAGCTCGAAAGAGCTGCGAAATTGATGAGGTGTGATGGGTAGGCCTCGAAGATCGAGAAAAACAGTAAGGGGTGCGCGAGATCGCAGCGCGACCACAGGACTGAGTCTGAAAAAAAGCTCGGCAAGCTCTGACTTCTTCCGCTCGTCAGGCTGATCACTAAAAACAATGGCAGCGACTCGAGGAAGCTCAGAGCTCATGACACAAGAGAACGTTTGAGAGTCTCAGGTTTTCGGGTTCTGGGGTTCATCTGAAGCTGCAGAGCCAAGGGCCAATTGACTCCTGCAGGACGAGGTTGCGTGGTCAGTAAAAAAACACAAGCATGCGATTGCTCGGCGCTGAGTTGTAATCGGCGCAGCTCGATGCTGGGTTCTCGAGTGCTAAGTGTCGACTCTTGCATGAACAAGATCACGGCTCCGAAAATCTGGCTTCGAAGCACTTGATGGGCGGCCCAGAGCGTCTGTTTTCCCCCTTCAATGAAAAGAATTCGCGATAAATCAACGCCACTTTGCAGGAAGCCGTTCGGATAAGCGGTGAATCGATCTTCGATCCATGCCATTCGCCCGAGAGCTTTTGCGTGATTCCCTAAAAACTGGAGGACTGCTTCGGTTTTACCGCTGCCCCACGGACCACTGACTTCGGTGAGTGTTCCTCGTAAAACAGGTGCCTGAGCGTGTTGCCAGAAAAGTGACTCGCGCGATTGGGGCGGCCCTTTTGAAACGCCGGTAATGGCTTGGAGGCGCCCCAGTTTTTCTTGGAAGGAGCTCTCAGGATCTGGGGTTGAGTGAGAACTATCGAGAGATAAAATCGGAGCAACAGACAGCATCATTCCTCCTGATTCAGAACCTTAAAACTTTCGAAACAAAGCCACGAGCACTCCTGCAATTCGAAATCGAGATGAAGCGCTTTCTTCAGAAGCGTGAGGTGCTGATTCCGAAATCACGATGGGTTGGTATTTCGGATTGGCCGAATGCAGCTCGATTCGGCCTCGTTTGCGATAGTAGCGTTTGATCGAGGCTTCAGTTCCTCCTAAGAGGGCGACGACGGTTTGCCCGTTTTCGGCATGTTCTTGCTTGCGGATGATCACGTAGTCGTTTTCGTGAATGCCGTCATCGATCATCGAGTCGCCGACGACTTGAAGGGCCATGCATTGAGTTTGAAATCGCGCTGGTACCAGTGATGAGGGCACTTCGAGGGTTTGGTGCTGTGAGAGGGCTTCAATCGGACGTCCTGCTGCGACACGGCCCTCGATATTGAGGATCAGACTGGTGGGAACGGGGAGGGGGACCGTAGGGGATGCAGCATCTGCAGACCGATGGCTTTGGGTTGTGGAGGATTGCAGTTTAGCAGACGCTTGAGCCGTGAGAGCAGTACTGCGGCGAGCGTTCCAGGTCTTTTGAAGCGCTCCCTGCTCTTGGAGACGGCTCAAGTAATCCTGTACGGTCCCCAAGGATTTAAATCCAAAATGGCGTGCGATTTCCTGCTGTGAAGGAGCGAATCCGTTCTGGGTCTCGAATTGTACGAGAAATTCGAGGAATTGCTTTTGTTTCGGCGTCAGGTGAATCGGGCACATGAAAACACTGTGACCGCAAGTTTACCGTAAGTCAACCGTAAGTTAGGCGAAGCCGAGAATGTCGATGTAAGTCACGCCTTTGGCGAGTCCGGAAGAGGGAACTGCCGCTTGTCCCTTGATTCGTATCCGCTTGTTTTTAAAGAGCTCTTTTAGCTTGGCTCTCGAGATGGCTTTGAGGTCGATGTTCTGGTTCTGCTTGCGGAGCTCTTCTAATAAAATTTGATCGAGCCGGGGCCGTGAGGACGAAAGCGTGATCGTGATGCGAAAGGCGCCTTTGGGAACGGGGGGCGGGGTAAACTCACTCATAAGGTGCGCGCACCCTAGCCTGATCCACCCGTTCTGACAATCGAATGCCAAAACCCTCTGAGGTCTTCATTAGCTGGAAGAAAGCCACGGAATGCTCAGCGTGATCACCAGAGCATTGATGAAGTCGATAAAGCAGGCGCCCACAATCGGTACCACCAGGTAAGCGCGAGGTGCAGTGCCATGGCGTGAGGTGATTCCATTCATATTTGCCATCGCATTTGCCGTCGTTCCTAGCATGAAGCCAATGAACCCCGAGCTCATCACGATCGCATCGTAATCTCGGCCTGAGGATCGAAACACCAGCGTTGCGGCAATCAGCACCGTCAGTAGGGTTTGAACCAGCAAGATCACCACTAAAGTGCTTGCGATTCCGGCGAGCTGATTCAGCTCAAGCGTCATTGTGGCAACTACCAGGAAATAAGAAAGCGCGATCGAGCCCATGCTCTCGATCCAGTCTTCTGAGAGAAAATGGTTTTTGTGAGTGTCGTGAACGTTTCGAACGACTGCTGCCACGACCATCGACCCGATCGTGACCGGAAGGGTGAGACCTCGAGCTTGAACGAACTTTCCGAAGAGTGTTCCTAAGGCCATCACCAGCAGAAAAAAACCGAAGTGCAACGGGAGGTCGCGCATCTGAAGCGTGACTCGATTTTCTGAAGGCTGGCTCTCGTGAGGCAGAGCTTCGTTGCGGCCTGGGGGCTTGATGCCCCTGAACTTCATCAACAATGCGGCTGTCGGAGCTCCCAGTAGTCCTCCCAGAACGATTCCAGCCAGCGCGCAAGTCGTTCCGATGGTTCCCGCTCCAGAAACCCCGGCTTTTTCAAAGGCCCCTGCGAAAGCGAGCGCAGTGCCCGGACCTCCTGTTAAAGAAACCGAGCCCGCTAAAAGGCCCAGAAGCGGGGGGTGTCCCAAAGACTTTGCGAGCCAAACGCCAACCAGATTCTGAATCAGAAGAACACCCGAGCAAAGAACAAGAAACTTCAGAACCATGAGGCCACCGCTTCGCAGGTTTCGTAGCGAGGCGGTCCAGCCGATTGCGAGAAAAAAAGCGATCATCAGCGGAGTCTGCAGAGAGGTGTCGAAGCTCAAGGGTACCTGCTGAGTCCGGAGCAGGGTGATGCCTGAGCCCAGGATCAGACCCCCAAGAACGGGCCCAGGAAGACAGAGGCGCTCGAGGACGGAGATACGCTGAGTGAGAAATTCTCCCATGAGTAAACCTAATGTCGCGAGCGCGAGAGTCTCGACCATCGAGAGCGTGAGTGGGGTTGGCATGCCATCATTATGGCGCTGTTCGGGTGAACACGGCAATCCTCATTTCGTGACTTGCCGGCCCGGCTTTCCCAAGTCATCATCAACCAAAAGCTTCGAAAGGATGCCAACCATGTCAGAAAAAGTACCGTCGCAAATCGTGAAGTGCTTAGAAGAGATTTTTGAGGCCGAAATGGCCGGAATCATGCGCTACATGCATTATTCCTTCATGATCATGGGGCATAATCGAATTCCGATTCAGAAGTGGTTTCGCGATCAAGCTACCGAAAGCATGACCCATGCCGTAGTGATCGGTGAAAAGATCACTTCGCTGGGCGGACATCCTCCGATGGTTTCTCCTAAGGTTGAAGAAACCCATCAACACTCGGTTGACGCCATTTTGCGTGAAAGCCTTCGTCATGAAGAGGCGGGGCTTCTGCTTTATAAAAAGCTGGTTTCGATCGCAGGCGATGATATCGCTCTCGAAGAACTAGCAAGACAGATGGTTCGCGAAGAATCGGAACACATCGACGAAGTGAAGAAGATGCTTCGTCCGAATCAATAAGCTTCTGCGCCCACGACCTGCCCTTCAGCGAGTGCTGAGTTTGCTACAAACTGAAGATGGCGAAGAGCCCGCCTGAGGAGGCGCTTGCTCGAGTCGACTGAAATGTTGAGTCGGCTGGCAATCTCGGGGTGCGTGAGTTCGAAAGCCATTTTAAGCCAAAAAACACGTCGTTCTTTCGGCGGCAAGGCTTGAGCGCTTTGGTGAAGGCGCTGAAGCTTCTCTTGCCGTAGAAGAGACTCTTCAGGGTCGTTTTTTTCAGACGAGGCGGCGTAAAAATGCTCAGGGTTGTTTTCAACGACTGCTCCAGAAGAAATTGCTGGAGATGTTCCGATCATTTCTAGTGCTGTCGACCTGGCGAAATCTTTGACCGTGTTTTTAGCGATCGTCCAAAGCCAGGTGCTGAAGGCGAAGGGCTCTTGGTAGCGATGCCGAAAGCGAAAGGCTTTCAGAAAAATTTCTTGAGTGAGCTCTTGGGCAATGGCGTCGCTAGCGGTTCGCGCTCTCACGAGCCTGAGGATGGGCTTTGAGAAGCGGTTGTAAATTTTTTCGAAGGCCCAGGGTTCAGCCGCTTGAAACGCCTGAATCAAAGAAGCATCAGACTGTGAAAGAGGACTACGGGGGATGGTGGTGTCTTTCATGCTCGCGAACCTAAGAAGATTCAGAAGCGCCTGCCACTCACCGAGAGATTCTTGACAGTTTCTTGTCGTTTACTGTCGCACCGGTTTTCGTGGCTTTCGTATCACCTCTTGAAACCTGAGGAGGTGAATGATGGCGAGATACAGAATTTTAGGAGCAGCGATGGCAGCGCTGGGGCTATCGCTTTCGGCCTGTCAGCAATCCGGAGCGGTTCCGGCCAGTGTGATTGGAATCACCGAGCCCAAGAGCGATTCTTCTGGAACCCCAAGCGGAGTGGTGGGGGATGCGACCCAATATTACTCAGGACCGGCTGAGCTTGCGGGCTATGTTTCGAAGTTTATCTCGGATGCCGCGATTCAAGGAGTAAATGTCACTTCAGATATGTCGGGACCTCAGCTTTCGCTTCGGATCGCAAGCCTCGACTCTTATGGCAGCTCGGTCATTGGTCTTTGCGAAAGAAGCTCGAATTTGCGCCGAGTGACGCTGGATCCTGATTTTTGGAACGTCGTTGATGAAACGCAGCGAGAGCTTCTGGTTCATCATGAGCTGGGGCATTGTGTGCTGTCGCGCGGCCATCGAACGGAGGTTTTGAGTAGTGGTCTTTATGCTTCACTCATGTACCCGATCATTATGAGAAGCTCGAGCTACACCTCGAATTACGACTACTATCAACAAGAGCTCTTTCAGTATGCAGCCCAAGGTCAAAGCTCAAGCGATGAAGATCCGAATCGCATCACGGTTCATGTCTGTGATGTTGAAGAGTTAGGGCGACATGACTCAATCGCTGAGAGCGCTGTAGATACGGTAGGTGGTCGATGAATTTCAGGAGTCGTTTTTGGGGCCTTTTCGCAGGCACGAGCCTCTTTCTATCAACTTTGACAGCTTGTTTCAGTGGCAGTGGAGATCTCGCAACTGCCACTCCACCGGATTCGTCACTGGGCGATCCAGCGAACCCGGTAGTGGCATCGAATTTTTCGCGCGACGTCCTTTTGTTTAATGGCACTGGGGTTTCTACTTCTGACTGGCAGGCTACCGAGCAAATGATTTCAGGTCAGGGGTGGAGTTATGCGCTGGTGAATTCAGCCGAGCTGAATGCGATGTCGCTCGAAGAGATCGCAAGCTACCGAGTCATCGTGATTCCGGGGGGAAAAGGCGGCACGATCACCGCAAGCCTGACTGAGGCAACTCGCCTCAAAGTGCGACAAGCGGTTCGTGATCGCGGAGTAGGGTACGTGGGGTTTTGCGCGGGAGCTTGGGTGGCTGTTGGACCTGAAGCTTCTGGAGATCAAGTGGCCTCTTACGGCCTAGCCGTTGCGCCAGGTGCGATCTTGCCCTCGTACTATCCTGGGGGCGACACCTCTCAAACGGCGGCAATCGTTCCAGTAACGCTCAGCTCGGGCGAAACCAGGCAGCTCGTGTGGTGGGGAGGGCCCTCAACGCCTGAATGGGCTGGGGGTGTGATTGGTCGGTATGTTACCGGTGAGCCCGCGATCTCTCAAACCTGGTCGGGTGCGGGATTAGTTGTGATTTCTGGTCCCCATCCTGAAGCACCTCAGAGTTGGCGCTCTACGGCGGGCTTCGACAGCGATGGCTTAGACCAGGATCTTGCTGTGGCCATGATCCATGCGGCGATGAATCGACAACCGTACACGGGCCCGCTACACTAAGGCGGTGAAGTCTCGACGAAAGCCAGGGCAGGTGTCGCTGGAGAGGGCGCTCTCGAAATTAGGCATTGCCTCGCGAACCGAGGCCCGCGCTTGGATCGAATCGGGTCGAGTGCGTTGCAATGGCATGGTGATCCGAGACCCCGTGAGGTGGGTGGTTCCCGAGAAGCTGAAGATCGAGCTGGATGGAGTCGAGCTGAACCGGCCTGTTCCCATCGTGTTGATGCTTCATAAGTCGCGAGGGACGATCACAACTCGCTCAGATGAGCGAGGGAGGCCTACGGTTTTTGATGGCCTTCCCGCTGAGTTTCAAGGTTTCGGAAACCTTCATGCGGTGGGACGGCTAGATGCGGCGACCACCGGGCTTTTGTTGCTGACTAACGACACGAAGCTCTCGTCGTGGCTTACCGATCCTGTTCAGGCGATTCCACGGCTCTATCGAGTCACGGTTCGAGGAGAGGTGACATCGCCAAAAATCAAGACGCTGCTTCAAGGAGTGCCTAGCGAAGTGGGTGAGCTGCATCCCACGGCGATCGAATTGTTGAAAGCAAGTCAGCGAGAGTCGCATCTTTTGGTGACGCTGCAAGAAGGTAAGAACCGAGAAGTGCGCAGGCTATTCGAGAGCGTGGGACATGAAGTGACCGATCTCAAGCGTTTGGCTTTCGGTGGGCTTCGGTTGGGCGATCTTCCTGTGGGGACGGTACGGAAAGTCTCTGATGGTGAGCTTGCTTTGGCTTTTCCTGGGCTCCTGTTACCCTCAGTTCATGAATGACGTCGAGCTTTTGGGTAGCGTGATTTTTTTCTTGGCAATTTTGCACACGTTTTCGGTCAAGCGATTTCAAACGCTTGCCCGACGTTATCCTGAGGGATCAGTTCTCGAGAATCTCTTTCATCTTTTGGGCGAAGTTGAAGTGGTTTTCGGGCTCTGGGCTGCAGTATTTCTAGCCGGATGGTGTTGGAATCAGGGAGCTTCCTCAGCAATCGAGTATCTTGAGACCCGCGATTTCAAAGAGCCCCTTTTTGTTTTTGTGATCCTCGTCTTGTGCTCGACAAGGCCTTTATTAAACTTCGCATCGGCGCTGCTTGAGGCCATCGCGAGTCGCCTGCCTCTCGAGCGAACAATAGCGTTTTTTCTAACGGCTCTGACGGTGGGGCCGCTCTTGGGAAGTTTGATCACCGAACCTGCAGCAATGACGATGACAGCCTTGTTGCTTCTCGAGCGCATCTTCTTAAAGACCTCTTCGCAACCGCTCAAGTACGCGACTCTGGGGCTTTTGTTCGTGAACGTCTCTATCGGAGGAACGCTCACGCCATTTGCGGCTCCGCCCGTTCTGATGGTGGCCTCGCGTTGGCAGTGGGATTTGGGTTTTATGCTGCAGCACTTTGGGTGGAAGGCTGCCATCGCCATCGCGGTGTCGACGTTAGTAGTGACGTTTCGCTTTCGAAAAGAGTTAGCTCAGATTGGCAAAGACAGCGCAGCACGCAACGTAGCGCCTAAAGAGCGGCTGCCGGTGTGGGTGGTGGCGCTGCACTTGATGTTTTTGATTTTGGTGGTGATCACCGCCCATCATCTCGTCGTTTTTTTGGGGATTTTTATGTTTTTCTTGGGAGTCGTTCAGGTGACCCAAGAGTATCAAACGCCTCTGCGCTTGCGAGAAGGGCTCTTAGTTGCCTTTTTTCTGGGAGGGCTTGTTGTTTTGGGCGGGGTTCAACGGTGGTGGTTAGAGCCGCTGCTGATGGGCCTTTCCTCTCAGGCGCTTTTCTTGGGAGCAACGGCATTAACCGCGGTAACAGACAATGCCGCACTGACGTACTTGGGCGCGCAGGTTCCCGGTCTGACTGAGGTGTCGAAGCTTGCGTTAGTTGCGGGCGCAGTGACGGGGGGAGGGTTAACCGTGATCGCCAACGCGCCCAACCCTGCTGGCTATGGCATTTTAAACGGGGCTTTTGGAGACGAGGGAATTAGTCCTCGAAAACTACTTTTGGCCGCTTTGGGGCCAACGATAGTGGCTCTTCTCTTGAACTGGCCAGGGCTTTTCTAACTGAAGGACGTGCGTTCGCACTCGTTCTCGCACACGCACTCGCAATCAAGGCACCCAACGCCGTACGAAGCGGATGAGGTTATTGCCGCGATCTGCGAAGTACAGATTTCCTTCGGTATCGAAGGTCAGACCCACCGGACCGCGCATGAGTGTCGCGTTTGCCGCCACGCCTTCTTGGCTCGAATCATCCATCGGGGCAGCCGAGGTGATCGGATTCGTGTCGCCATCATAAAGCGCATCTGCGGGTCCGATGCGAAGCGTGGTTTGCGCGGGGGTTGCAGCACTGCGATTGTAACAGCGAATATTATGGGCACCCTGTGAAACCTCTTCGCGAAGCGGTCGTCCACTCCCAACACAAATTTGCTTCATGGTAGCATCAGAATAAACGGCCAGGCCAAACGACCGAGTGTTGACATTCCAGAGGGTGACCACCCTGCCTACTCCCATAGATGCAGCAGAAACGTTGACCCCAGCAATCGTTACAGCCGAATCTTTAAAGTTCACATAGCGAAGACGGCTATTAGCGGCACCGCCTGAGTTATCTACGAAAAAGAAATTACCGTCGCTGGCATGGTCAGGATCGATAGCAATTTGGGTGGCGTTAACGATTTTGGCAGAAGATGTGGGGCCATCATCGGCGCTCGTTCCTGCACCAGCGCTGCCACAAGTTCCTACCACTGTTGCGATTTGCCCCGAAGGAGAGAGGCGCCAAATACAGTGACGGTTGCCCCACAAGTCCTGAGGGTTGTAAGAGTTGATGTAAAGTTGGGGATTTCCTGAGCCGTCGGTATAGGCGGCCATGCTTCCCGGCATCGGCAAGCGCTGATTCAGGGCAGTGCCATCGCCGCTATAATCTCCACAACCTTGATTGTAATCGCCTGCAACGGATGCGACTCGGCCGGCCATCACATTCACCCCAAAAGCCGACGTATCGGTTGAGCTTAAGTTCCAAGCCCGAACCATGCAGTTGTTATTCGCAGTATTAAAGACGGTGTTTTGGAACTCGCTATAGAAAAGAAAAGGCCTTCCTGAAATCGAGGCGAGCTGAACGCCTGTGACATGCATCATCATCACGTTCTGCGGAGTTTCATTTTCAACGGTGGCTCCTCCCGTGCCTTTACCCACTGCTGTGCTGACCAGGCCTCGAAAAAGATCGAGTTGCCGAATGCGTGAGTTTTCCCAATCGGCGATATAAAGCTTTCGGTTGGTGGTATCAAAAGCGAGGTCCGAGGGTCGCTGAAAATAAGCTCGATTCGCAGCCATTTGCGAATCCCCAAGATTTCCCCAGCGGGCATAGCCGTTACCCCAAACTGTGGTCAGCTCGCCATTGCCGATCGAAAGGTCGAGCTGACGAACTCGAAAGTTAGACCAGTCAGCGATCAGAAGGCGGCTTTTATCGGCGTTAAGCCTCAATGCATGGGTAAAGTTTAAAAGAGCAGTATTTCCTACGGCATCACCTGTAAATCCGGGGCTCCCAGTTCCCGCCACCACTCCCGCTTGATAGGCAGGAACCGTCGATCCGCCCATGACGGTTGATGCCGAAGTGTTATTTAAAAAGTGAATGCGATAAGCTCCCCAGGTGGTCGTAAAAAAGCCTGTGACCGAGCCCCCTGATTCAAGCACATCCACTCCCAGTTGTGGATCTTGAAGTTGCATCACTCCAAAAGGTTGCGGCGAAGCGGCTGAGTTCGGCCAAGCGCCATTAACGCCACTTCTGCCGGCAATAGTGACCACTTCGTTGGGCCCTGCCCTGACGGTAGAAGCATAATAAGCTAAAGCCGTGTGTGCACCGGATGGAATCGTGACTGCTGAGCTTGTGAGGAGTGTGGTGCAATTTGAATCTGAATAGAAATTTCCCACCCCCTGTTTTCGAAGCCGCACAGTAGTCGCTGAGGTAACATTGGCGGCCGTATCCGTGCTGCTTAACGATTGAACGATGATGGGTAAACAACCCGAAACCAGGTGGTTGGGAGCAGTAATGAGATTTAACGTCGAAGCAGTTCCAGAAGCGGCCACTGTCATCGTTGCAGTTGCCGTGGTTAGAGCACCCGATGAGGCTTGTAGAGTTGCGGTACCGTCAGTTGAATTCGAATAATAGACCGTCGTAAACGAGCCACCCGAAGGAATCGTTGCTGAGGTGATAGAGGAGGGGGCACTACAGGTCGAGTCGGAGTAAAAAGTGCCGCCAGTGCCTGGCGTCAGATTCACTGTCGTTGCGCTACTTACGGGTGTGCCTTGGTTCGAGCTGTTTCGGCTTTGAATGGCGACTGGAACACAGCTGCCATTGACAGTGGCTGATGGCGCAACAAATACCAAACGATCGACGGCTCCAGAGGGTTGAATCGCATTTAAGGTACTGTTGATAGTAAACGACGTCAGTGCAGACCCTGACATGCGATCAGCGATCAGCCACCCCGACGCGGTAGTCGATCGGGTGCCATCAAAAAAGCTGATCGATGAGCCCGAAGTGGTTGCCATTCGTAAGGTCCTGGAAACGGCTTCTACCCAGTAGATATTGCCTTGCGAGTCGGCGCTTAGCCCGTACGGGGCATTCACCATAGCATAATTACTGAGGGCATTTCCGTTTGCGTCTAACGCAATCTGGCCATCAGCGGTTCCTGTCTGGCCATTACCCACCACCACATAGCCCTTACCGTAGTCAGGATCAGCGGTAGTGATATTCATGCGCTTGATCCGGTGACTGCTGTAGCACGCGATATAGAGCCAGGTTTTGGCGCCGTGGGTAACAATCTGGAGGCCACCAGGCGTGACACACTCGTGACTGGTGCCTATGACGCCATTAGAATGACTGCTGCCTCCACCAAAAACGGTAGTCACCGTTCCCGAACTCGAAACTTCAAGCACTCGGGCACTGCCATTATCACTAATAAAAAGGCGACTGAGAGAGAGATTGCTAAGATTGGGTTGAAAGGCAAGCCCGTTTGGAGCGTAAAGCTTTACCTGCGAACCTGCCGTTCCGTTGGCGGTGCGCGTTCCGGCGGCCCCCATACCGGCAACTAAGGCCATTTTTCCAGGCCCAATTTGCTGGTTAAACCGAGTGATCGTCACGCCCGAGCGGTTATAATAAAAAACAGCGTGGCTGATTTCGTCAGATAAAATGAGGTTACCACTGCCATCATCAATGACCATTCGTGGCATAATCTTGACGGCGCTCGTATTGGCGGGGTCGGCAGGAGCAAGCCCCACTCCCACACGCGGATCTCCAGCCAAGGTGCAGGTCTTTCCGCCCGCAGCTGCCACTGATGAGTTCATCAGATCATTGCAGGCGGGAGAAAGCAGATTGACTTCGACATTCCAGCTTTTGGTGAAGGACTCATTACCATCACTCACCGTCACGGCAATGACATGGGGGCCTAGAATCTGGGGAAGTCCCTGAGCATCTAAACCCGCAGGGTCAAGGCCCGGAGAAAACGTGGCGCTATTCAAACCGCTCGGCAACATCGCTGAGGCGGGGTTGCCATCAATTGTCCAAGAATAAGTGAGGGTGTCTTCTGAGTTCGCATCAGTCGCTGCCACTGAAAATGCCTGTGAGGCGTTCGCATTAATTTTGATGGTGGTGCTTGAGCTCGGAGAAGATGCGCTCATGACCGGTGGCGCATTTCGTTTAACCGTCCATTCGCAATAATCGCTTTCGCCATACTGATCCTGAACGGTGCTGCGATAAAGGTAAGTGCCCACAGCAAGCGCATCGGACGTCAGGCTCAGCGTGGGAGTGCTAGCACTGCTCAGGGTGCTTCCATTTCGGATCCAGTGGTAAGTCAGCAGGCTTCCCGTAGCGGCGATGGTGAGCACTTTGGAGGTGTCTCCAGCAGACTGCAGTACCACCGGAAATGAGCTATCGGGAGAGCAGCTCAACAGAGTCAGGGGGTCAGGTCGAATCACATCCATCGTCCAACTGCAGCTCGAGCTGTCGAATGAATCCGAAAAGCTCACGCTAATGGCCTGGCTCAGACCCATTTGAGCCGAAGAGGGAACAAAGGTGCTAGAGCTCGAGAGGGCGGTAGTGGTGATCGACGAAAAAAGCGTACCCCCTGCCATTCCGTTGAAGTTCCAACTGACCCCCGAGATCGCATCACTGTCGGGGTCTGAGAAAGTGCTCGAGAAGGCTTGAGTTTGATTGTAGTTGATCGCTGCGGGATTGCTCGCCGGGGTTCGCGATGCACAAACGGGTACCCGATTTTTCGTCACGCTCCACGAGCGAGTGACAGGAGTGCTGGTACCATCGCTGACTGTGGCTGTCACTGTGTTTTCGGCCGGGCCATTTAAAAGCTGCCCTGAGGTTAGCGCAGCGAACGCTTCAGTCGAGCTGAGGGTGGTGCCATTGAGTTTCCAGCTAATCGCGCAATCTGAATAGTTCGGAGTGATCGCAAATTGGCTCGTAGTTCCTGAGGCATTCGCTACTTTCAAAGTGGCGGTACTTGGAACCGCTGAAGTAATCGAGCAAGTATCGAGAATATCTTGCGTCCACGTACAGGTCGACGTGTCGTACGAGTCGGTAAAACTCACAGAGATCTTGCGGCCGATTCCACGTTGGTCGGCTCCGGGAGTAAACGTCGCAGAGACCGACCCCGTTGAAGTGGTGATGTCGGTAAAAAGAGAGGCACTGCTGGCCTGATCGAATTTCCAAGAAAATCCAGTGGCTGTATCTCCGCTGTCATCATCGATAAATTGAGCTTGAAACACCCGAGTTTGGGTGTAGCGCATGGCTGAAGGGGTGGCCGAAGGCGTGAGAGCGGTGCAGTAGGGAGGGCGATTTTTAGTGATCGTCCAAGTGCGTGAAGAGCTGGCTCCTGAGCCATCAGAAACTGTGGCAATGAGGGTGTTCGGTGCAGGCCCTGCTAGAAGACTAGAAGAAAGCACCTGAATCAAGCTTTGAGTGCTAGGAATAGTCACGTTATTGAGCTTCCACGAGACCGAGCAGGAAGATTTACTCGGAGTGACTCCGAAGGAAGTGGTTGTCGAGGGCGAGGCAGACACTCGAACGCTGGACGCCGAAGGGAGCGACGAGGCAACGGCACAGGAGTCTTGAATATTCTGGGTCCAGGAGCAGCTGCCCGAGTCAAGCGAGTCTGAGAACGTCACATCGATACGATGCCCAGCCCCAATCTGCGCCACTCCGGGGCTAAAAACGGTTTGGCTTGAAGTCGAAGTAGTGACCGTTGATTGAAATAGCGACGCGCTGGCGGTGGAGTTGAAAGTCCAGGTTGCTCCAGAAATCGAGTCTCCATCGGCATCAGAGAACTGAGCTAAAAAGTTTTGCGTCTCTCCTGGCTTGATCGTGGGGGCAAGACCCAAAGTAGGAGTCGTCGAGCCGCAAGTGGGGGGACGGTTTTTGGCGATCAGCCAGGTTCTGGAGCTCGTTTCGCCCTTGCTGTCGGTCACGGTTGCCACCAGCGTGTTGGTGGCAGGGCCATCGGCAAGACTTCCAGAAGTGATCGAGACGAAAGTACTGGTGGAGCTGAGGGCCGAACCGTTTAAACTCCAGCTGATTTTACACTGAGATTTATTCGGAACGATTCCGAAGTAAGTCGCGGTCGTGGCAGATGCGGCCACTTTCAGAGATGCCACAGAGGGTAGTGCTGAGGAAATCGAACAGCCTTCAACCGCAGGATCGCCATTCGCAAATTGATCAAAGCCCACGTTGTCTGGAAGGCAGCCCGTCAGAAAGAGCGAGGCCCCCGCGAACAGAGGGGTTAGCACAGATTTAAGGGCTGAATCATTCAGCGGTTTCATACGCTTTAAGTTTCCCACTTTTGGTTTCCTCTGACCATTCTGTGTCCTTCATGACCTGGTAGGAACTTCAACACCCCATTAACTCCTCGGCTTTAGGGCCTTAAATCTAAAGCGGAACTCAAGCTGACGAATATTGGTCTTGAGAAAGATTGTCAGTGAAATGCCTGAGAACGCTTGAGGAGTAAGGGTTTTCAAGCTCCTGGTTGAATGAGAGTGTTTTGTTGCAAAGCAAAAACGTCAATCAACACAGGA
>JBDLQW010000084.1:0-11127 GCA_039800365.1 Pseudomonadota bacterium | reverse complement strand
ACGATACGAGGCCCCAATGACCCCAAAAATCCCTCACTTCACCCAAATTCATGGCCACAAGCTACGTGATGACTATCGATGGCTGCAAAAAAAGGACGATCCTCAGGTTTTGGCGCATCTTCGAGCCGAAAATGAGCATGCTGAAAAGTGGTTTTCAGGAACTCAAGAGCTCGAGAACCGCCTCTATGGCGAGATCTTGAGCTATATCAACGAAGATGACGAAGAGGTGCCCGTTCGCCAGGGGTCTTTCTGGTACGGCAGCCGCACGAAAAAGGGTTTGCAGTACCCCATTCTTTTTCGGCGATCTGAAGTTCACGCTGTTGCTGAGGATGCTTATCTCGATTTGAATCGATTAGCCGAAGGACACCCGTTCTTCAGCTTGGGTGATCACGAAGTGAGCCCAAACGAGAAGCTCTTGGCCTTCACCACAGACACCGTGGGGTTCAGGCAGTATCAGCTTTACGTCAAGGACCTTGAGAGTGGAACGATTCACGGACCGCTTGCTGAAAAAGTGGGCTCAGTGGTTTGGGCTGCGAACAATCAAACGCTGTTCTACACGATCGAGGATTCAGCCAAACGACAGTATCGTGTTTATCGTCACGAATTTGGGTTGAGCCACGCTAGTTCACCCGATGTTTTAGTTTACGAGGAAAAAGACGAACGCTTCAGTGTTTTTGTCAGCGAAAGCCTCGATCGCAGCGTGCTCTTCATGGGAGCCGACAGTCTGACGACGACTGAGATTCAGTTTGCTTGGTCTCAGGCTCCCGACCAGTTTCAGATGATTGTGCCGCGAAAGCAGGACGTCGAGTATTCGGTTGCCGTTCATGGCGATCACATTTTTATGCGCATCAACGACCGAGGAGATCAATTTCGAGTCGTGAAGATGCCTCTTCGTTCGCCGTCGCTTAAGAAAGCCATCGAAGTCGTGCCGCTGAATCCTGCGGTGGCTATTGAGTCTTTAGAGGTCTTCGACACGCACTTGGTTTTATCAGAGCGGGCCGAGGGGCAAGAGCGCTTGCGAGTGATTCCGATTTCCGGCACCACGGCCCCTTACGTGGTGGAGTTTCCCGAGCCTGCTTATTCGGTTTATCCTGCACAAAACCGTGTTTATTCGGCCAAAACGTATCGCTATCGCTACAGCTCATTTACGAGCCCCCAAGGCACTTACGAGCTCGATTTTAGTACCGGAAAATCAACGCTCCTGAAAGAAAAGGCGCCCCCGCGTGAGTACCACCGCGAGCAGTATCGCTCTGAGCGAATTTTCGCGATGGCCCTTGATGGAACGCTCATTCCCATCTCCTTGGTTTATCGCAAGGATCTTTTCAAAAAAGGCAGTAATCCGCTGCATCTTTATGGGTATGGATCTTACGGACATCCGTTAAGTGCGGCCTTCAGTGCTTCAAGATTCGCGCTTATCGATCGTGGTTTCGTGATGGCGATTGCCCATCTCCGTGGAGGGGGCGAGTACGGTAAGCCATGGCATGACCACGGAAAGATGAAGAAGAAGATGAACACTTTCACCGATTTCATTGCCGTGGCCGAGCACCTGATTCAGCAGGGTTATTCAGCCAAAGATCAGCTGGTGATCGAAGGGGGCAGTGCTGGTGGGCTTCTCATGGGGGCGGTCACCAATCTGCGGCCAGACTTGTTTCGAGTGGTGCTTTCTCAAGTGCCTTTCGTTGATGTGCTGAATACGATGCTGGACGACACTCTGCCGCTGACCGTTGGAGAGTATGAGGAGTGGGGGAATCCGAAGAAAAAAGCCGATTTCATTCGAATGAAGGCGTACTCGCCCTACGACAACATTGCCGCCAAAGCTTATCCGACGATGCTGGTGCGCACTTCATTACATGATAGCCAAGTAATGTACTGGGAGCCCGCCAAATACGTGGCGAAATTAAGAGAGCTCAAAACAGATCAGAACCCGTTGCTTTTCTTAATCAATATGGAGGCAGGTCATGGTGGCGCGTCAGGACGTTACGACGCCATTCGTGAACGAGCTCGAGACTGGGTATTCATCCTGCAAGCTTTAGGTAGATCTCAGTCCGAGTGAGAGGGTAGACTCTAGCGAATGCTCCAAAGTTGATTTTTGGCTTGGATGCCAACCATTCCCATGGAGGGGATATGTTTCGAAGAATACTCTTGGCTGCAACAACAATAGCGATGGGTTTCCAGACGACGGCTCAGGCTTCGCCCGATTTCGTCAAAAAAGAAGTTCGCGAAGTTACTGCTCAGTTTTCAGATTCTCGGCTCGGCGATAAATTTTTTGAAGCTCTTGAGCAGCTTTTGGCCTCAGCAACCCATCAGTTGTCTGAAGAGGGACAGGGCGCTCTGGCTGCTGAGATTACAACCGAGTGGGCGCAGCAGTCGGCTCTTTATTTTGGTCAATTTGGCACGCTCGACCTGGGTGATCATGAGCCGTTAAATCGGTGGCTGGCTCGTACTTACGACAAGATCGAGGCGAAGCTGGGCAAGCGCATTTGTCATTGGCTGCGCTATGATGATTTAAAGATCTTCAACTTCGGTATCCCTGTGGTTTTCCATCCTCGGGGTCGGTTGGGGGACTCGTGGGATGAAGCAGAGTACGGGCGTCATTTCGTACCGTTTTCAGGGGCCGTGACTTACTGGACGGTTAAAGGTGTCTGTCAGGCACTCGCGCCAGGACTTTGGACTTTCGGATGTGGTCTCATCGCAGATTTGCCCCGATACGCTGTGGAGCGCTGGATTGCTCCATCGGTGTCTAGTCGGGTCTATCGATCGGCTCGGGGAGAGCTGCTTGAGGCGCCTCTTGAGCTCGAGGCGAATCTTGATGCCTGGTTAGGCGAGGCTGAGCGTGCCCTCAGGTCCGACCGCGAGGTCATCGAAGCCTCTCATGCGTTTCAACAGTAAACCGGGTGGGTTCGAGTCGTTTTTTGCCAGTCAATGGCAGGCATTCGGCGCTCGACCAGAAAACGGTTGGCTTGGCTAAAGTGCCGACAGCCGAGAAATCCCCGGTAAGCCGAAAGCGGAGAGGGATGAGGCGCTTCTAAAACCAGATGGGCCGGATGGGTAAGGAACTCTTTTTTTGCCTGTGCCGGCCCACCCCAAAGAAGAAAAACTTTGGGAGAGGGGTGATCATTCAGGGCTCGAAGTACGGCATCGGTAACTTCTTCCCAGCCGCGTCCCCGATGCGAGAGTGGCTGCGCCTCTCTAACAGTGAGGACAGTATTCAGAAGCAAAACTCCTTGCTCCTGCCAGCCCGACAAATCAGAGAGCTCTCGGCTCACGGGTCGATTCAGATCGGCTGAAACTTCTTTAAAAAGATTGAGAAGGCTTGGAGGTTTTCGCTTGAGTGCGTTTGGAACAGCGAAGGCTACGCCGATTGCTTGATTTCTTCCATGATAAGGGTCTTGACCCAAGATCACCACCCGCACCTGAGCAAGGTCTGTCTCGATCAAGGCGCGAAGCCAGTGCTCGGGAGGCGGAAAAACAGGAGTGCCCTGCCGGTGCTCCTCTTCCAAAAAATCAGCAAGAGCATGGAACTCACGGCTCTTGCGAACCTCTTGGAGTGCCTCAAGCCAAGACTCGGAGAGGCGGCTCCACTGTCCTTTAAGGGTAGGGCCCGCTTCAAGAGTGTGGCTAAACGATAGCTCGAGCTGAGCTGCTCCCTGGCATGAGGGCTCAGTGCCTGAGCGCTGCAGAACAGGCGAAGAATCAGCCAATTCCACGGGTAGCGTTCTCGATTTAGGAGTTCGCAAGCGGAGTGATCTTTTTCACTCGATAGCCTGCGCTCTGGATGGCTTCGCGAAGCTGTTGCTCGGTGAGGGATTTCTCGGGCTGAAAAGTAACCGTGACTTTTCCCGTTTTGACTTGAACGTCAACGCTTTGAACTTCAGGAAGTTTCGCAAACGCGGCCTTCACTGATTTTTCGCATCCCCCGCAAGTCATGCCTTCGACAAGAATCTGGGTGGGGCCGGAAGCCCAAGCCGATAGATGAAGCATAAAAACGAACGAAAGTAGGGTCAGGGTTCTTGCCAGAGATTTCATTGAAAGCGCGTCTCCTTGGTGCCGATCCTTCTACCAGGAGGCTCATCGCACCGTCAAATGATCGAATGGGGTCTCGGGGCCAGCCGGCATGAAATGGTCACGACCTCTGTCGATGACGAAAACAGACGGGAAATCTCGAAAATCGGTTCAGGCCCCCAGTGGTCGCGCCGATACCGCTTTATGACGAGAGAAGAGGTGCCACAAATGCACTCACAAAAGCCTTGGAATCGGGTCCTGGGGCAATGGCTAGGGTTAGTCAGCGTCGCTTTTCTGACGGTGGTGCAAGGAGCTCGTGCGGCTGATGCCGAAGTGGCCGAGATGGTTCGATTTGAGACTCGAGCAAACGCAGCAGCCAAGCGTAACCATCAAATGATTCCGATCGAGCATTATGAGATCCCGCTCGTTGTACTCGAAAGTGATCTTGCTCAGCAGCTTCCTGTTGAGGTGAAAGACTCGCTGATCTTTCAAAAAGACGGGAAGCCCTTTGTTCGCTGGATCATCAACCCTGAAGATACGAAGTGGCATCGTGAGGTCGAGAAATGGCTAGTAGCCAAAGGTCTCTCGACGCAGCGACATCAGCACTTTCGTGCCTACATGACCGCCTCGAGAAGCTATATTTTGGAAGACCCCATTACCCGAGCGCAGTTTTCGGCGAAGGTTTCGACCGACTATACGGGGGGAGCTTGGCGCGACAAGAAGCTTCCGATGGATGATGCCCGGCAAGTTCGCATGGTCTCGGACTACGTTCGTGCGGGAGTTTCAGAGCGCCCCTTGCAGCATGCGATCGTGATGGATGAGCCAGCAATGTTCGGGATTGCCGAGATCGATCAAGCGTTTCTGATTCGAACCTTGAATGGCCTTGATGAAGAGGGACGCTACTATCTGCCCGGGTTTTCGGCAGTGCACGAAAAGGTTGGAGCGATGATCGCTCGAAAAAACGGGGCCAAAGATATCGCTCAGTTCTGGAACGAGAATTATAACCAGCCCTTAGCGCGAGCGCTGGCCGAATTTACCGCTCGCTTCGGATTGACTTACGACTCGCCTCATTCTCAGAACTTTTTGGTCGAACTCGACGAGAAGCTCAAGCCCACCGGCAGGATCATTCTTCGTGACTTCGGAGATACCTACGCTACGGCTGAGTTCCTCATCGCGAAGGGCCGGCGTGACTTTCTGAAGAAATGGGAAAAAGACAATATCTTGAAGCGTGAGATTCACATTTCTGTTGGCTTAATTCATGGCAACGTGAAGCCCTCCTGGCTATCGGAGTCGCAGTACATGGCCTGGGGACGCGACTTTTTTGAAGAATATGAGCGTGAGCTTGCCAAACAGACAGGCGTGCCTCGATCGCAGCTTCAAGACCAAGTCTATGTTTCAGGTCGGTATTTCTCGAAGACGTACTCGGTAGCCTCCCCCGAGTGGAATCAGTTTCTTGGCCTGAAGAAATCTGATGTGAGTCAGGTTCAGCGGCTTTCGAAGAGTGCGAGACAGGTTCTTGACGACGATGCCATGAAACTGGCGCAGGACTTGGTGATGAGCGCGACCGGGGTATCGAGAAAAGACGCAGCTAAGCTGCTTACCAAATGCATGCAACAGTTTAAGAACCTCAGCGCTTCAGAGGTCGAAGCGCAAGGCGGACCCTAAACGCCGGCTGTTCTGGCTAAATCTTGACAGCTCGTTTTGATGTCGCGACGTAACTCGTATTGCTCCAATCCTGAACTGCGAGCAAAATATTGGGCTAGTAGGCAGGTTTGCATTTTCAATCAGGAGAGCGGAATGATCCGAAAAAATGGACGGTCGGTACGAAGGGTTTCTTCGGTAGGCTTGATGCTGGTGCTGCTAGCCGGAGGAGTGACGAGTCACCCTCGGTCGGCCAGTGCGGGCTTTGCCTCTCCGGGGATGCAGTGCGTACTCCTTCCGCAGCTCTTCGAAGCGTATCTCAAGGGTCATTATCTTCAGAAACAGATCACCGATCAAACACGCTCGAATACCATTGAGCAGCTGATCAAAATGATGGACCCCTCGAAGACCCTGTTTCTCGAGAGCGATGTCAGCGAGCTTCGCGGCCAGACGCAGGCGATCTTCTCGGCGATTCAAAAAGGCGATTGCGCGTTGCTAGAAAAAGCCTATTCAAAACTAGCTGACCGCTCGAAGGAAAACGAAGAGTTCGTTCGAAAGTTTTTGGGTAAGGGCTATGCCTTAGATGAGTCGGTTGAGATTCATCTGAATCCAGATAAGAGAAAGTTTCCTGCCACTGCTGCTGAAAAAGAGGCGATTCTCAAGGGTCTGATTCACTTTCAGGTCAGCAATTACCTCATGACGAAAATGAAGCTCGAGGAGGCAAAGAGTCAGCTCATTCACCGGTATGAGCTCATTACCAAGCGCATTAAAGAGCGCATGGGTGAGAATCCGATCAACGGGTTCTCTGAGGCTTTCGCAGCTGCGCTGGATCCCCACTCCAGCTACCTTTCTCCGGATAATCTCGAGGACTTTACGATCAGCATGCAGCTCTCGCTCGAGGGAATCGGGGCATCACTTTCGTCAGAGGACGGCTTTACTGTCATCGAAGACACGATTCCTGGCGGCGGTGCTGAAAAGACCGGTCTACTTAAGCCCAAAGATAAGATCATCGCTGTGGCGCAAGACGGTCAAAAGCCGGTTCCGGTGATCGATATGGATCTTCGTGATGTGGTGAAGATGATCCGCGGAAAGAAGGGTACGAAGGTCACTCTGACGATTCTGCGGCAGGCTGAGAAGACCGAAACGTTTGATGCGGCAATCGTTCGAGACAAAATCGATATCAAGGATTCTGCGGCAAAAATTACGTATCAAACGCGTACCCAGGGCAATCGCAAAGTGAAAGTGGGCGTGATCGATCTTCCCTCGTTTTATGGGGGCGGTGGAAAGGGATCTCGTTCTTGTTCGGTAGACGTGAAAGCCCTTCTTGAAGAGGCAAAACAACAGAATGTTCAGGGTATTGTTCTGAACCTCACTCGAAACGGTGGGGGGCTTCTGGATGAGGCCGTGAAGATTTCTGGTTTATTCATCCAGAAGGGGGGAGTCGTCGCTACTCGAGACTCTGCCAAAAATCGGCAAGTGCTGGAGGACCAAGACTCTACAGTGGTTTGGAATGGCCCCCTGGTGGTGCTGATTTCTCGGATGAGCGCGTCGGCTTCAGAGATCTTGGCGGGGGCATTGAAAGACTATCGTCGGGCCCTGATCGTTGGGTCAGATCACACTTTCGGAAAAGGTTCAGTTCAGCAAGTCGTTCAGCTGCCTCCGGGATTAGGGGCGATGAAAGTGACGACAGGAATGTTCTTTTTACCAGGAGGGCGTTCAACGCAGCATACGGGAGTTTCGTCGGATATCGAGCTTCCTCCGGTTTATGCCCTGGATGATGTGGGCGAAAAGACCCTGGATTATTCACTTCCTCCGCAGAGCACCGAATCGTTTCTCTCGAGTGATGTGAACAGCTCGAGCGCAGATCGGCGTTGGGAGCCCGTCGAGCCCAAGCTCATTCCTGTTCTCACCGCGCGATCTCGAGAGCGAGTGGCCAAAAGCGCGAAGTTTACCGAAATCAAGCACGAGCTTGATGAGGCGTCGAAGAATAAAGGCATCATTCGTCTTTCGGAGCTTCGCAAGAAGTCAGCACGCGAGAAAGAGGCCGAGAAAAAAGAGCTCGCAAAGAACGCCAAGGGCTCAAGCAAAAAAGAGCGTGAGCAGAAGATTAAAGACACCGAGGCGCCTCTGATCGACGAGTCGATTAGCGTATTGGCCGATTGGGTTGAGTTGCAGTCGCCCAAAAGTGAAGGTCAGTACCTTCAAGCTGCGCAAAACCGATCAGAATAGCAATTAGCCGAGAAAGGCCCCTGTTGTTGCCGCGCTCACGACTGGATCGCTACTGCGATGGAGGAGTCGAGTCGGCAGGAACGGGAATTGGTGTCGAAGATGAGCTTTGCGTGCGAGAGGATCGCTTGGATTGCAAAACCTTTTCCGTGATCGATCCCAGGAACGCAATTCCGGTGAGACCTAAGGCGGCCCAGAAGACGATTTTCAGGATTTGAAACTGCTTTTGATTCATGAGCGGCTTCCTTTTCTTTGGTTTTCCTTGAGCGCTTCGAGCGCGTCAATTGCGAAAGCGTGGGTAAAGAACACTCCGAAGCCCGTGGTGGCCGTATTGGCAAGGCCAAGCCCGCCCGTGTTCTCGGCGGGGGCGAGGTCAAGGTGAAGCCACGGGGTTTCGGCTCCGATGAAATGAGACAAAAACGTGGCCGCGTAAATGTGGTCGGCATTGTTGCCTGAGGCGCATTGCTGAAGGTCGGCGACTCGAGACTCCAGCGCATCGGCGTAATCCTCGCCGATGGGGAAGCTCCACGTGCGTTCTCCGGATCGATGACCTGCTTCGAGAGCCCTTTGCGCCAGGGTATCGCGATTTGAGAAGACGGCTCCGCGGCGTGTGTCAAGCGAGCGAATCGCCGCACCCGTGAGAGTCGCGAAGTCGATGCACAGGGTGGGCTGGGTTCGACGCACCAGGGCCAGAGTATCTGAAAGCACCATTCGACCTTCGGCATCAGTATCGATGACTTCGATCGAGGTGCCATCGCAAGCCACAACGACTTCGTTGGGTTTATAGGCGGTGGGCGAGATCAGGTTCTCCGCGAGCGCTAAGTAGGCATGCACTTCGAATGGGGCCTGAATCTTTGCGAAAAAACCACAGAGCGCAAGAGCCAACGCTGCACCGGTCATGTCTCCATGCATGCCCAGCATATGGCCCCCGGTCTTGACGTTATAGCCTCCGGTATCAAAGCAGAGGCCTTTTCCTACGAGGGCAAGTATTGGCGGCTTGTGCTTGGTGCCTTTCGAGTTCTTGGGACGGTACTTCAGCACTGCGATTCCGGCATGACTACGGGGGTCGGCCCGATTGACCGCCAGAAACGCACCTGCTTTCGCTTTCTTGAGCTTTTCGAGGTTCCAGAACTCATAGGAGAGTCGATGAGTTCGAGCGAAGTCTCGCGCATGGCCCTCGAAGGCTCGAGGGTTTAGCTCGTTTGCAGGCATTTCTGCTAGCGTGCGAACTTCATTGTTAGTCAGCCCTAAGGTCTGACCCACGAAAAGCGCCTGATCTGCCTTTGCTTTTAAGAGGTTCGAGATGACGGTAATGCGAACTCGCTGAGACGCCTTTTTTCGGCTCTCGAGCTGTTTTTTTCCTGATTCGCCGTATTTGGTGGGCTCCCATGGTGCCATTTCAGCAAGTGCGGCAAGCGATTGGAGACATCGTTCTTCTTCGATGGCATCGAGCTCTCGTGGCGAGATCAAGATCGGGCGCGATGGCGGCGTTTTGCTGCAGGCGCTGAAGAAGTCTTGCAAGGCCTTTCTGAGTTCGGTTTGCAAAGCAAACGTCGAGACTTCAGAGGGAATCAATAAAAGATGAATCGAGGATCCATCATCAAGTGACAGATGCGCCACTTGCGGCTTTTTCGGCGCTGTCTTTAGAGCTTGAGACGCTCGTGGCTTTGCTTGGGCGCTCAGCGCTTTCTGTTTCTCACGCCACTGAGCTTCAACTGCCGGCGAAAGCTGATGAGCCTGGTTCGAGAGGCGGCTGAGAGAATGAGTGAGCGCCGAGAGCGGCGCGATGATGATTTCGCTGGAGAGCGTTGTCGATGAAACAGGGGCTTCTCTGACTTGAAATTGGAACCTCATACTTGAAGTCTTTTCGCTCAGTCCTGTCGTGAAGCGAAGAGAATTTTGGGGTAGTCTTTCAAACATGCGTAAGAAACGTTCGAAAGTGCTGATTCTTTATCTCGGCGGGACCTTCGGCATGGATGCCGACCCCTTGACGATTCCTCGGTTGAATCCTCAAAGACTGCGTCGACGCCTAGTAGATCGAGTTCCCGAACTCGAACGTTTGGCCGACTGTCAGGTTCAGATTCAGATGAATCGGGATAGCGCGCATCTGGATCCTGTTGATTGGGCGAACTTGGCAAAAGTGATTTCGGAGCAGTGGGATCGCTTTGATGGAATCGTCGTTCTTCATGGCACGGATACTTTGGCCTATACGGCCAGTGCGCTCTCGTTCTTACTGCGTCCCTGCAAGAAGCCCGTGATCTTGACGGGCGCCCAGCGACCTCTTGCGGCGATTCGCTCTGATGCGCGACGCAACCTGATCTCAGCGGTCGAGTTGGCGGCGCGCGGTGCAGCCGAGCAAGCGCCTCAGGTCTCGGTTTTTTTTAATGACCTCCTCTTTCAGGGAAATCGCGTGCGCAAACGAAGCGCTGTCGATTTCGCAGGCTTCGAGAGCCCTAAGGCTCCGGTTCTCGCACGGGTTGGAGCCAGCATTCATGTTCTGGCGTCGGGATCGGCCGGGGCGAGCAGGAGCATCAAGTCGAAACTAAAAAGACCAAAGCCTGCGCCGCGATTGCGTCCTTGTTTTAGTTCTCGAGTGTTGATGGTGCACCTCACGCCCGGGTTTCCTGCTGAAGCGTTGATGCCGCTTTTGTCAGACTTAGACGGGTTATTGCTGGTGGCGTTTCCTTCGGGGACGGCTCCGACTCATCAAGAGGCGTTTCGCAAACTCTTGAGCGCCGCCCGAGCGCGGGGGTTGCCGGTGATGGTGGTTACCGAGGGGGCTGGAGTGACCGGAAACGAATATCAAGCGGGCAAGGCGCTGCTAGATGAGGGGTGCCTCTGGTCAGGGACCATGACTCCGGAGTGTGCCTATGTGAAGGCCTCGTGGTTACTTGGGCAGCCCCGGGGGGCTGAGATTTTGAAAGCGTGGTGGAATGTGGAGTTTGCGGATGAAGGAGTTTCGCAAGGAAGGTAAGCGAGGCTGCTTTGATGGGATTCAGGCGTTGACAAGGTCGAGGCACCAAGCTTAAGAGGGGGTTCCTCTTTTCTCATCCAGTTGGAGCGTAGCTCAGTGGCAGAGCACCGCCTTCACACGGCGGGGGTCGCTGGTTCAACCCCAGTCGCTCCAACCATTTCAAAATCGGTCGTCCAGTGACGACCGCCATTACCCTTAAGCAGCCAAAGCGCGAATCACCGCAGAAACAGTCGATAGGGCGGGGTTGAAAGCCTTTTTGGGGTCGATGAGGTCATAGAGCGTTG
>JBDLQW010000083.1:0-6377 GCA_039800365.1 Pseudomonadota bacterium | reverse complement strand
TTCGAGCGAGACCCACTTCGCTCTCGGCTCTGAGAAAGCACCCAAGCCTCGACCCTGACTGTCAGCTCTTGACGTTCAGGACTTTGAAGCACTCGCTCGACCAACTGATGAATTTCCTGACCCTGATCACAACGAAACTCGACATCCCCCTCGGCCCGCCTGAGGAACTCGGCCCTAAAATTTTTGAAAATCAAAGACACTCGCTTTCCGCTTTTCTGAATGGCTCGGTACGCCAGAAGCCCACCGGCGCAATCGGCCCCCACACAAAGGGCTCCGAAATACATCGAGCCCAAATGATTTTTCGTGCGTTTCCGGAGCGGAATGCGAACTGCACACCCCCCTTCGTCTAACCGGGTGATGGTCGGTAAGCACCAATTCAACAGGGGCACCTTCATGGCGCCAAACAGTCGCAAGCGAAAGGTTTCCCAAAGCAAGAGCTTCAATCGAGTCATCTGCCTTAGAGTATGAGCGAAACCGACCAGTCTGCTAGTGCAATTCGTTCAGAGTTTGATAAGGGAAGGGGGCAAGGAGAAACTATTCATGTCTGAAGCACAAACCACCGCGACTCCAAAGTCCAAGCTCAGCCGCGCGAACGTGCGCGCGCTCGGCCGAAAAAAGCGCAAGGCCAAACTGAGCTCGAACAAGGAAGTCGCCAAGGCCTACTTCGAAGCAAAGTCGAAGCGAAGCGCCGAAAAGAAGACCGCTTTCCGCAAAAAGAAATCTAAGAAGAAGTAATTCTTCGTTTTTGATCTTTTCATGACAGGCTCGGAAAACTCTTGTTCTTCAAAAGTCAGGACTTTTCCGAGCCTTTCTGTTTTGCGACGTCATCCTGACCCCGATGGCGTGGTGGCCCTCGAAGGAGACCTCAGCGTCTCTCGGCTTCTTGAAGCCTACCGCTCAGGAATTTTTCCCTGGCCCACTCTCGTCACACTTCGCCCGGGCGAACCTCCTGTGACCATACTCCTGTGGTTCTGCCCTCCGATTCGCGCAATCCTTGAATTCCAAAATCTCTCCATCAACCGATCGCTGCGTAAAGCCCGCCAAAAAGCTTTGGGGCCCCTGGCGTGGAGCATTACCGAAAACCAAGCATTTGCTCAGGTCATCCGAGCCTGCGCATCGACCCCCCGCCCGGGGTCTTCAGGCACTTGGATCACCCCTGCCATGACCCAGGCCTACGAGGCTCTCTTCGCGCAAGGATTTGCCCATTCTGTCGAGGTCTGGAACCAGCACCACGAACTCATTGGCGGAATCTACGGAGTCGAAGTGGATGGAGTATTCTCAGCCGAAAGCATGTTTTACCGAGAACCAGACGCCTCGAAAATCGCCCTCCTGCACTTAATAGAACGCCTTCATGAGCGGGGTATCGATTGGATCGATATCCAAATGATGACACCTCATCTTGAAAAACTAGGCGCAAGATCGCTCTCGAGAACCGCGTTTTTAACCCTGCTCGAGCGCTCGCAAAAAAAACACCACGCTTCAGGATGAAACGGCGCGCGCCTCAACCAGTTTTCCATCGCGAGACTTCAAGCGAAACACGAGCTTTGGTTCGGCAGATGCCGGCATCGCGACACTATTGACCGGAATACCCAGCTCACCTCCCCCGTCCGACCGAATCTCGCCCGGAGATTCAACCGTCAATTCAACATGACCTCCGTTTTCTAAAGACCCAAACAAGATCTCATCAGCTAAGGGCCTCTTGACTTCATCCTGAATCAACCGAGCAAGCGGGCGCGCTCCCAAACGACGATCATACCCCCGCTGAGCCAACCATGCACGAGCCGCAGGCGTGACCGTCAGATCAATACCCTTGGCAAAAAGCAGCGTCTCAAGCTCGGTGATTTGTTTCTGCACCACGAGATCGAGCGTCGCCTCCGACATAGGCTCAAAAAACACGATCGCATCCAAGCGGTTTCGAAACTCTGGTGTGAAGGTGCGCTCGAGCTCTTTTTTCGCGGAAGCGATTGCGCCTTTCCCTTCGGCCAGTGAGAACCCCACCGGCTGCCGATCCATTTCACGAGAGCCAACATTCGAGGTCAGAATGATCACCGCATTTCTAAAATCGGATTTCTTACCGTTATTGTCGGTCAACGTTCCGTGATCCATCACCTGTAGCAAGATATTCCAAATGTCGGGATGCGCCTTCTCGATCTCATCGAGCAACACTACCGAATGAGGATTCTTCACGAGCGCCTCAGTCAGTAACCCCGCTTGATCGAATCCGACATACCCAGGAGGAGCGCCGATCAGCCGAGAGACCGTGTGCTTTTCACTATACTCGCTCATGTCAAAGCGCTGGAAATGTACCCCTAAGGCAAGAGCCAACTGTTTACTCAGCTCGGTCTTTCCGACTCCGGTGGGGCCACAAAACAAGAACGATCCCACAGGGCGCTCACCCGTTCGAAGCCCCGAGCGCGCCATGCGAATGGCCGAAACCAATGCGGTAATGGCGTGATCTTGTCCGTAGATCACGCGCTTTAAGTCGCGCTCCAGGTGGCGCAGGCGTTCTTTCTGACTGCGGTTGACCGTCTTTTCGGGAATCCGGGCGATCTTTGAAACCACTGCTTCGATATCCGCTTCGTGAACGACCTTCTGGTCTCTGAGTCGGGCACGAGCACCGGCTTCGTCCAACACGTCAATCGCTTTATCGGGAAGAAACCGATCTGACAAATGACGAACCGAAAGCTCTACGGCTGCGCGAATTGCCTCGTCCGAAAATGAGCACTCGTGATGCCGCTCGAATTCCTCTCGCAAGCCCTTAAGAATCAGTACCGCTTCTTCGCTACTAGGCTCAGGAACGTCGATTTTTTGAAACCGCCGAGCAAGCGCGGGGTCCTTTTCGATCGTCGTTCGATACTCGTTGTAGGTGGTTGAACCAATACACCGCAAATCGCCTCGGGCTAGCGCAGGCTTCAAAAGATTGGCTGCATCCATCGCGCCTCCACCAACCTGCCCAGCGCCCACCATCATGTGAATCTCGTCGATCACCACAACAGGCACCTGTCCTTCTCGGCGCTTTTTCTCGAGCGCCTGAAGCACCTTCTTGATTCGAGCTTCGAAATCTCCTCGGTACTTGGTACCCGCAATCAGGGTTCCTAAGTCGATTTGGTAGAAGTGAGCTTTTTTCAAAATCTCAGGAACCTGCCCCTGAACCACGAGCCATGCCAAACCTTCGGCCAAAGCTGTTTTCCCAACGCCCGCCTCACCTACCAGTAGCGGATTGTTCTTTCGACGCCGACAGAGCGTCTGAATCATGCGCTCAAGCTCAGCTTGACGTCCCACCAAGGGATCAATTTGCCCCGCTTTTGCCCGCGCGTTCAAATCAATGGCATACTGCTGAAGGGGGTCTTTCTCTTCAGCTGCACCTGCACGAGACGCCCCTGAGCCTGCCTGCGACTCCAGCCCCGCCTGCAAGGGCGAGTCATGAGCGCTACGAGCCGAGAAGCCGTGACTCAAAAACTCGACCACATCTAAACGCTCGATTTCGAACCCCTCGAGAAGAGCTTGAGAAAACGAGCCGTCAGCCTGAAAAAGCGACACCAGCAGATCTTCAGGGTAAACTTCGTCTTTTCCAGAAGACTGCACCTGGATGATCGCCCGCTGAATGAGTCGCTCAACGGCAGGGGTGGCCAGTGGCCCTTGAGGTCCGTTTTGAGGGTCTTGCGAAGGGTGCTTAGGAACCTCGCGCTCGATATGGTACTCGAGCGATTCTTTCAGAGTGACAGGGTCTCCGCCACACTCTTGAAGCACTTCGGCAACTCGAGCGTCTTCGAGAAGGCTCAAAAAGAGGTGCTCGACCGTCAACATTTCGTGACGTCGCTCGAGAGCAAATTGGATCGCTCGCTGAATGGCTTCTTCGGCTGATTTTCCGATCATGAAAACCTCACTCCTCTAGTTGGCTTCCTCACGCCTCTGGTTGGCTTCCTCACGCCTCTGGTTACCTTCCTCACGCCTCTGGTTGGCTTCCTCACTCCTCTGGTTCGCTTTCCCTACGGATTCGCTTTCGCTGCAGACCTCTGCTGAGCGGCCTTGATTCGTCGGGGCAGCGTGAGCCTAGGCGGGCTCGGCGCTGGCCTTTAACGGAAAGCCCCGTCCGCGCGCCGTATCCATGACCTGCACCACTTTTGCCTCAGCGACTTCGGGAGTAAACACGCCCGCTACTGCGCGCCCTCGGGTATGGATCTCAAGAGTCAACTTCAGGGCCTGCTCTTCGCTCTTCTGGAAAAACCGCTGCAGAACCTCCACGACGAACTCCATCGTCGTGTAATCATCATTATGCAAAAGCACCGCGTATCGCGGCGGTTCTTTGACTCGGGGTTTGGCATCAGCCAAAGCGCTGTCAGATTCTCGTTCCTGACTCAAGGTAAAGCCCTCTTTTTTGAGTATACCACCGCTGTTTTCAGGGTAAACTCTGACAGATGAGCGAGTTTCAATTCAACCGAGAAACCTTGCGACTTCAGCTTGAGCGAGCCCGCTTTGAACGCGCCCTTGAAGTTTGCGAAAGCCTCGTTGAGCACCGGGCGCTTTTAACTCATGCCGAACTAGCCCGACTCAATACCATCCTGACAGGCAAACAACCCACGGATGACCCCTGGCGACAGAGCCCGATGACCATGACCCTTCGCTCCGGCAAGCAAGTTCAGTTCGCAGTGATGGCTGATCCAAAAGTCAACCTTCGCGACCAGCTGCACCAAGCTACCGAGATGGCCGAAAACGGTGCGGTGATCGATGCCGCCGTGAAAATCTACGTCAACATGGTGCTCTCGCATTACTTTCAGGACGCGAACCGTCGCTCGGCCGTACTCTCGGCGCATTACTTTCTGAAGCGCTACGGCACCCCCATTTCTGGAGTCGCCATCCATGAAATGGGGCTCGGAGACGTGCGCGACCCCGCACAAGTCGAGATCCTCCGCGACACCCTCAAAAGCATGGCCAGGCTGAAATAGCTTCGCGCTCTCGGCAGATTTAATGGGTCAATTTCTTGTACTTCACCCGATGCGGATTTAACGCTTCGGCCCCCAAACGACGCTTCTTGTCTTCTTCGTAGTCGGCATAATTGCCTTCGAAAAACACCACTTGGCTATCGCCCTCAAAGGCCATGATATGCGTGCAGATTCGATTCAAAAACCAGCGGTCGTGGCTGATGACCATCGCGCACCCTGCAAAGCCATTGATCGCCTCTTCAAGTGCACGAAGCGTATTCACATCAAGATCGTTAGTCGGTTCGTCTAAGAGCAGCACATTGCCCCCGCTCTTGAGAAGCTTGGCCATGTGCACGCGAGTACGTTCACCGCCGGAAAGCACGCCCACTTTGTTCTGCTGGTCGCCGCCGGTAAAATTAAACCAGGAACAATACGCACGAGAGGACACTTCGCGATTGCCTAGCATCACCACTTCATTTTTCCCGTCCGAGATTTCCTCCCATACGGTCCAATCGCCATTAAGTGCATCGCGAGACTGATCGACATAAGCAAGCTTGACCGTCTCACCGACACGAATGATGCCCGAATCCGGCTTTTCCTGCCCCGTTAACATGCGAAAGAGCGTCGTTTTTCCGGCCCCGTTTCCGCCGATAATTCCAACAACGCTTCCAGGACGAATATTGAAGCTGAGATTCTCGAAAAGCACTTTGTCGCCAAACGATTTCGAAATGCCATTGGCTTCGAAAACGACGTTTCCGAGCCGAGGTCCGGCAGGAATATAAATTTCCATTTCGTTGAGCTTCTCAGGGCGATCCTCGGCAAGCATTCGCTCATAAGCGGCCACGCGCGCCTTGCTCTTGGCCTGACGGGCCTTGGGGTTCATCTGAATCCACTCCAGCTCTCGCTCGAGAGTCTTCACGCGTTTGGTTTCGGTCTTCTCTTCCTGTCGTAGCCGCTCTTGCTTTTGCGCTAGCCACGACGAGTAATTGCCCTGCCACGGAATTCCGTGACCTCGATCGAGCTCTAAAATCCACCCAGCGATATTGTCGAGAAAGTACCGATCATGCGTGACGGCGATCACGGTTCCTGCGTACTCCTGAAGAAAGCGCTCGAGCCACGCCACGGATTCGGCATCGAGATGGTTCGTCGGTTCATCGAGCAAGAGCACATCAGGCTTCTGCAACAATAACCGACAAAGTGCCACGCGTCGGCGCTCTCCACCTGAAAGGTGTTTCACCGGAGAGTCTGCCGGCGGCAACCGAAGCGCATCCATGGCGATCTCAAGCGTTCGATCCAGATCCCAACCGTTGGCATGCTCGATTTTTTCCTGCAAATCGGCTTGCTCGCTCAAAAGCTTTTCCATCTTGTCGGGATCAAGCTCAGGGTCTGCAAACGCTTCACTAATTTCTTGAAAGCGTTTGAGCCACTTCGGAAGGGCACCCATGCCTTCCATCA
>JBDLQW010000082.1:0-4169 GCA_039800365.1 Pseudomonadota bacterium | reverse complement strand
AATAGGTCGGTGCGACCCCATTCTAACAACCTCTTTTTCTTGAATCACTCGCAGCAATTTTTGTTGAATCGGCAAGGGCATGTTTGAAAGCTCATCGAAGAAAACCACTCCGCCTTGAGCCTCTTCGAAAAGGCCGCGAACGGTTCGATCTGCACCCGTGAAGGCGCCTTTTTCGTGACCAAAGAGGATGCTCTCTGCCGTGCCGCCTTGGATTGTCGAGGAGTCGACAGCAACAAACGGTGCGAGCGATCCATCGTCTCGGATCGGGCGAAGCGATCGAGCTGCAAGCTCTTTACCTGTTCCTGTTTCGCCATAAATCAAGACGGGCGCGTCGCTTTTTCTAAACTTTTGAAGCGTATTGCGAACTTTCAATACGCTCGGGCTTTCACCCAGAATCTGGTCATGACGGCTGTTCCGCTTCAGCTCGGCTTGAGAAAGCGTGATTTCTTCTCGGTCTTTTCGGTGCTGTAACGCCTGCTTTAGCGCAATCAAGAGATCCTCGGGCGCGGTATCTTTGGGCAAGTAGTCCCAAGCACCGTCTTTCATCGCCCGCTTGATCGCCTCTAAGTCGTTTCGGCCGCTGATCATGATGATGGGTAGGTTGGCGTCCAGCTCGCGCACTCGAGGAAGGAAGTCGAGCCCCTCATTGCGATTTCTCATCTCGATATCTAACAGCAACACGTCAAATTTCTGTTTGTTCAGAATAACCCAGGCTTCTTCAGTATGGTTTGCGATGGTGCAGCGATGCCCCGCGCCTTTTTCAAGCGTCAATCGGGTGGCAAGTCGAAAAGTCGGATCATCATCGCAAATCAAAATTTCAGCCATAGTGAGCAATAGGATATCCTGAGAACTCCATGGGCTGGAAGAAGCTTCTCATCGAGTTAGGACTGACTGATGCCGAAAGACGACGGATCGACGATGCTCGCTTAGATATCAATTCGGCGGGGTTCGATGATTGGGGTCTTGATCCAGAGACTTTAAAGGCCTCTCTTGCCGTGATGCGCTGGATTTATACCGATTACTTTCGTGTCAGAGTGCGCGGGCTTGAGCACCTGCCGAGTGGACGGGTCTTGCTAGTGGCGAATCATGGCGGTCAGATTCCACTGGATGGGTTGTTGATTGGAATGGCGCTACTTTTGGAAGCTCGTCCTGCCCGAGTGGCAAGAGGAATGATCGAACGCTGGGTGCCTGGACTTCCATTTGTCAGTCAGTTTTTTTCGAAGGTCGGACAGGTCGTGGGCGACGTCAGAAACTGCCGCGAGCTGTTGAGAAAAGAGCAGTGCGTGTTGGTGTTTCCCGAGGGGGTTCGAGGAAGCGGAAAGACCATTTTTCAAAAGTATCGTCTCCAGCGATTTGGAACTGGATTTATTCGCTTGGCACTTGAAACCCAGACGCCGATCATTCCTGTTGCAGTGGTGGGGTGCGAAGAGGCTTATCCTTCCTTATCGGGTCTGAAGCCTTTGGCTCGATTGCTCGGAGCCCCCTATTTACCCGTTACTCCTCTCTTCCCTTTTTTAGGCCCCATCGGAGCACTTCCTCTTCCGACTCAGGTCACGATTGAGTTCGGTCAACCGATCACTTTCTCGGGAGACGCCGATGCAGCCGAGGCCGAGATTGAGGAGAAAGCACTGGAAGTTCGTTCCGTCATCCAGAACTTAGTAGACGAGTCACTCAAGAGTCGCGGCTCTCATTGGTTTTCTAGGAGGGACGTCTAATGCCCGCGCGCTCGCACGTTCTAGTAACTGGAGCTTCAGGGGGGCTTGCGGGAATCGTGGTTGAGGAGCTGTCGAAGCGCTACTCGCTTACCGGGGTCGATCCTCGGCCCTTGCGAAAGGGTAAGGACTTTCCCGGTGACTTCTACGTGGTCGACTATCAGCACCGCCGAATGGCAGAGGTGTTTCGCCAAAAGAAAATCGACACGCTACTGCACTTAGGAAGAATTCCTGTTGGTGCGCGGCTCACCAGCGCCGATCGCTATGGAACCAATGTCTTAGGTACTCGACACCTTCTTCAGTTGGCTCGTCGCTATGGCGTTTCACGAATCGTGGTCCTCAGCACGTTTCACGTCTATGGTGCCCATCCGCATAACCCGGGGCACCTGCTTGAGGACGATCCCTTGCGTGCGAGCCAGACATTTCCTGAGCTTCGTGACTCCATCGAGCTGGATAACCTCGCACGAATGTTCATGCTTCAGAACCCGTCGATTCAGGTTCAAGTCTTGCGGCCAGTGAACGTCATCGGCGCCACAATTCAAAATACGATCTCGCAACTTCTTCGATCTGAGCTTTGCCCCGTCCTCGCCGGTTATGATCCCGTGCTCCAGTTTATTCACGAGTCAGACCTCTCGAATGCCATTGGTCTGAGTCTCGAGGCTGCCAAGTCCGGCGTTTACAATCTCGCCGGAGAAGGCGTGATTTCGTATCAGAGCGCGGTCAGAATCGCAGGGGCGCGCCCAGTGCCGCTGCCTTCCTTTTTAGTTTACGGAGCACTGGCAGCCTTATCTCCCTTGCGTTTAGGCTTTCCGAAGCATTTAGCAGACTATTTTCGCTACGCTGCTGTTGTATCTGATGCGGCCTTTCGTGCTGAGCATGGGTACAGGCCTGCCGTTTCCACCATCGAAGCCCTTCGCTCGCTGCGGTCTCTGCGAGCTGTCGTGGAACCCCGACACTTTCATTCATAAACTGTCGTGAATTCCCGACGATCTGAAAGTCGAATGGATCTTAAAGCGTAATTTGCGCCGGTTTTTCGGCGATTTTGGGGTTGGCCCGGGGATTGCTCTAAGCGGATCATCATTAGTCCACTTTGAAGTTTTAGGGGGTAGAATGAACTGTTTAGATCCGTTGTTGATGAATCGTAAAACCGTCGAGATGGCTTTTCGAAGTGATTCGAACGTGCTGATTTTAGGGGCCACAGGAACTGGAAAATCGACCCTTGCCAGGGCGATTCATGCGAAAAGCGTCCGGAAAGATAAACCCTTTGTCACCTTGAACTTGGCCTCACTTCACGAAGGGACACTCGAGTCAGAGCTCTTTGGTCACGAACGAGGAGCTTTCACGAGCGCTGACTCTCGGCGTGTGGGAAAGCTAGAGATCGCTCAGGGGGGCACTGTTTTTCTCGATGAAATTGGCGAGCTAAGTCCGCGTCTTCAGGCTCGCCTCCTTGAGTTTTTGCAGACGAAAACGATCTCGCCTGTCGGATCAAATCGCGAAATACGCCTCGACGTTCGAGTAATTGCGGCAACCCATCGCGACCTCGCTCGCGGTGTTGAAAAGGGCTCCTTTCGCGAAGATCTTCTTCATCGCCTGAGGGTCTTATCGATTCAAATGCCAAGCCTGGCTGAACAATCCGAAGCGTTCGGAGAGATCGTTCACAAAATGATTGAAGCCATTCGGCAAGAACAGCGCAAAAGCATTCTGCAGATCACGCCTGAATTTGCTTCCATTCTTGAGGCCTACCATTGGCCTGGAAATTTCCGGGAACTTCATCATGTTCTTCAGTACGCCATTCTCTCGTCAGACGACGGACGGCTGAAAGTCGCTGATTTTCCGCAGTGGTTTCTCGATTCCTTCTACTCGCTAAAGGAAATGAATCGACTCACAGGCCTCACTCTCGGCGTTGCTGAGGTTCCACTCTCGTTAGACTTTTACGAGACTTTGGCTCGATTCGAGCGCCAATACTTCACCCAGGCATTGCGAGCGTTTGGCGGCCGTTTCAATCTCACTGCGAGAAAAATCGGAATGAACAAGACCACCTTTCTGAGGCGCCTTCGTGAGTTGCAGCTCCATCCGGGCAAGGCGCCGTTCGGGATGGTCCCCTCAGGTTCAGATCCCGAGTCCGAGGCCTGAGCCGCTCTGGAGGCTCAAACCTCGGACTTTTTGGGCCACGGATGGCCTACCCCAAGCCCCGCCAAAGAGTGGGCTCTGAAAAAAAATTCAATTTTTTTTAAAAAAGATGTTGCAGGCGAATGATGTCGAAGCTAGATACGCAACTCCAACGTTGATCCGAAAGCGCGCCGAAACAAAAGTCGGCAAAGTTTCTGAAAAAACGGTGAGTTCTTTGAAAACATGGGATGAATTTTTTGAAAGAGAGAGCGGGCGATTGGCAGCCTGTCTGGGCTTAGGAGCGGGTGTTTAACTGAAGCTGGTTAGGCACATGTGAATAAGCGATAA
>JBDLQW010000081.1:0-4415 GCA_039800365.1 Pseudomonadota bacterium | reverse complement strand
GCGACTTGGTCCCAGCAGCCAGCAGCCCAGCAAATTCGATCGGCCTCACCAGTGCCACCGAACGAGCTGCTGCTCTGAACCAGTAATTCTGTCAAATCCTTCACGGCCTTCCTTTCCGGTTTAGGAGTTTCATTTCCGGAGGGAAGGCCGTTAAACTAAGAGCGTATGAGGCGATCCGCTCTTCTGTTTTTTGCAGCAGTCATCACTCCAGTCGTCAGCCCTGCCGACGATTCCACCATGCGCTGGAGCAAATCACCCCAATGGGCTCGTGCCGAGCCCAGCCAAGAAGATCGAATCTCACCGAGCGCTTCGGACGAACCTCGTACCGAACGCCCCAGAAAATCACGACAACCAAGCTCTTCGATGAGAAGTGAGAGCCGGATCTCTCCCTTCATTCCGGGGTCAAACAATCTTTCTCTCGACGTCGGCCAGGTCTTTCTAATGGGCGACCTCGGTAATCGCTATGCCGACTCGATCGGTACACGCCTCCACTATACCTACGGTGTGAGCGATATGTTCTCGTTTGATTCTAGTTTTGGCTACTCTAGCCACTCTGACGGAAACTTCTCGATGACGAGCCTCTTAGCCGGATTGAGAAGCAATCTCGCTTGGTATGACAAAGTCATCCCTCATGCCGTCTTCGGAATGGGCTTCTACCGCCCAAGCCATAGAGCTCAAAACTACAACCCGTTACTTTTTGGAGTGCACCTCGGAGCCGGAGTCAATCTCGAGCTCACTTCTTCGATCTTCTTTGGGGCCTCGTTGACGTTCCACAACACTTTTGGAAACGGCCAATCCTCAAGTGGAGCTGGCATTCCAGCAGGAGGCAGCTTTAGTTCGTTTTTTCTCAATGCTGGTGTGAGTTTTTAATCATCTCTTCAAGCTGTGATCCTGGAATCGTGTAGCTCTGATTACAGAAATCACAACGAACCGAGGCACTTCCATCCTCAACGAGCATGCTCTTGAGTTCTTCGACCCCCACCAGTGCAATCGCCCGACTCACGCGCTCTTGTGAGCACTGGCACTCAAATGCAAGCTCACGCTTCTCAAGCACCATGAATGTAGAGTCCTGAAAGATCGTCGACAAGAGCCTCACAGGATCTGCATCGTCCTGAACTTCTGCAGCCAAAGACTGAATGCTGTGAATCTGATCTTCAATTAATCGAATCTCCTCAGAAGTCGCCCCTGGCATGGCCTGAACGAGAAACCCACCCGCCCCAACAATCTCGCCGTCAGAGTTGATCGACACTGAAAGACCGACCGCCGACGGGATTTGCTCGCTCTGCGACCAGTAGTAAGTCAAATCCTTAGCTAACGACCCCGTTACGAGCGGCACGGTCCCAATATAAGGCTGACTCTTTTCCACTTTCGTCCGCAAGACTGATAAGAGCCCCTCACCCCAGGTTCCTTGAGCAGGCTCAGGAGCAGTCTCAGAAGAAATGATATACCCTCGCACGCGCCCATCCGGGTAAGCATCAACCAAGGCCTGACGAACGGGCCCTTGAGCTTGAATATTCAGATTCACTCGCTCTTCACCCTTTGAGTTCGAAGCAATGAGTAGCGCACCAATCACCGCCTCTCCCAAGCATACCGCTGGGGTTCCACGAATGTGATGAAGTTCTGCCATCGACCTCACCAGTTCGTGCGCTTGAATCGCAACGCCCCGAATATTGCCCTGAGCGGAGAGACACTTTACCCATCGATTACTCGGATTTCTCGGTATCTTCTGCATGCTCTCCTGCCTTAACACAGCTCTTTGCTCGGTTTAGCGAATATCTCACTAGATTCTCCGCCCATGAAATGCATTCGACCGCTTGATGTCGTCTGTTGCAATCCCCCCAAAAGCCTCAACGACGGGTTCGTAGCTTCTCGTAGTCTAGCACCGTTCGAATCATAAAGTGATCCGAAGGGTTCTCCCGCCTCTCAGCGTAAGTGCGGGGCACTGGCTTCACCTTTCCAGCCGAATCCAGGTACGGAACGACTTGCGATTCAAGCACCACGCCTTCTTCGGGAGTAATTCCTGAAATCAAAATAGCATCCAGCTGGGCTCCTTTACTCGGAGCATCTCGTGGATGGAAAGTTTGGGTAATTCGATCTGCGAAAGGAACCGACTGAGAAGCGGGAGCCAAATCAAAAGAACATTGAAGCTTTGTCTTTTGCCCCAAAGACGTAAAGGCCTCAGCAACTCGAACATCCTCGTTGAAGTCTCCAGCGAGAATTAACGGCACCCTCTCACCGTACTGCGCGCGATAAAAACCCAGGATGGCTGCAGTGGCTTCTGCCTGATTCCTACGAATCTCAGTGGTGTCCACCAGAACTCCATCCTGCCGCTGCGACTTGTAGTGAGTGCCTGCCAAAATAAAATTTGGTGGCCCCCGCGCTTCACCGCCTCGCTCTCGAAATACCGCAACCGGCAGGTCCCTAGAAAATACAGCGTGATTTTCAGTAGCCTCCGACACGTTCCTAAAGCTTTGGATCTCGACGTCGAACGGAAGATCCTTCTTGAAGAGAAAGCCCACATGAATCCGACTATCGTTTCCCTCGATTAAAGCTGCCTGGTAACGCCCACTCAGAAATTTCTCTGAAAAGGTCTCCAGAATCTCAAGAGAGCCCACTTCTTCAACCACCATGAGGTCAGGCTGCGCCCTCATGATCGTCGCCCCCAAATCCCTGAGCTCGGCAAGCGGCCTTGCAATCTGACCCTCAGCAACAGCCTCAGTAGAAGCCACCAAATTCAATAGGTTGTATTGACCCACGACCAGGCGTTTCAACTCAGTAGCTCGACGAGCATCCGCTTCCAATCCTAAGCTCAGCCGAACTTGTGGCCCCCACTCTCGCTCTGAGTCTAGCCGCTTTAAGCCGGAGATCTGCTGCGGAAGACGCGAAGAAACGAGCGCGCTGGGCTCTTGATACAGCCCGGCAAACCGATCTACGCAGGAAGTGCCGCTCGCAAAACTCGGAAAACTTGCGAATAAGAAGGCAAAAGAGGCGAGAGCAAGCCCTCTCCAGTGCGAAAACCTGACTCTGACCGGAGGGACCTGAGCACTTGGCATGGGGCGCCGCTAGTGCAGCGTTCATGCCCACCTAAAAAGCGATCAATTGCGCCCCCAGGAAGGTCACTGAGAACAAGGCTGTCTAAGGTTTTGACGATACACCACGCGAGCGTCACCCTTTTATTTCGAAGCGGTAAATTGAGCTTCGATTAACAATAAAAAAAGCCCCCAGGGATCACTCCCTGGGGGCTCTCTTCATTTACCTCTGAGGCCGCTTCAGCGACCCGGGCAATTACATGTCGTAACCGCCCATTCCGCCCATTCCAGGAGCGCCGCCAACAGGAGCAGCAGACTCTTTCTTGGGCTTCTCAGCAATCAAGGTTTCGGTGGTCAGCATCAAGCTTGCCACAGAAGCTGCGTTCTGAAGAGCGCAACGGCCGACCTTCGCAGGATCAATCACGCCAGCAGCGAGAAGATCTTCATACTTCTCAGTCAATGCGTTGAATCCCCAGGTAGGGCTGGTGTTGCTCATGACCTTATCGACAACGATCGATCCTTCGTGACCTGCATTTCCTGCGATCTGGCGAAGAGGCTCTTCGATGGCGCGCTTGATGATGTTGATGCCAGCTTGCTGTTCGGCATTGATGCCCTTCAGAGCAGTCAAAACCTGCGAAGCACGAAGAAGAGCGGTACCACCGCCAGGAACAATCCCTTCTTCAACGGCTGCACGGGTCGCATTCAGAGCATCTTCAACGCGAGCCTTCTTTTCCTTCATTTCAACTTCGGTAGCTGCTCCGACGTTGATGACGGCGACGCCGCCCACCAACTTCGCGAGACGCTCTTGCAACTTCTCACGATCATAGTCCGAAGTCGTTTCTTCGATCTGACCGCGGATTTGCTTCACGCGAGCATCCACATCAGCCTTCTTCCCTGCACCGTCGACGATCGTGGTGTTATCCTTGTCGATCGTGATCTTCTTCGCGGTACCGAGGTCCTCAAGCTTAGTTGCGTCCAGCTTATGGCCCATATCTTCAGAGATCACACGACCACCGGTGAGGGTCGCGATATCCTGAAGCATTTCTTTACGGCGATCGCCAAATCCAGGAGCCTTCACTGCTGCCACCTGGAGGGTGCCGCGGAGCTTATTGACCACCAAGGTAGCCAATGCTTCGCCTTCCACTTCTTCAGCGATGATCACCAAAGGCTTCGAACGCTGAACGACCTTTTCCAAAACAGGAAGTAGGTCCTTCATGCTGCTGACTTTCTTGTCGTAGATCAGGATATAAGGGCTATCCAACGAGGCTTCCATCTTCTCAGGATTGGTGACGAAATAAGGAGAGAGGTAACCACGATCGAACTGCATGCCTTCCACAACATCTAGAGTGGTTTCAGCAGTTTTGCTTTCTTCAACAGTGATGACGC
>JBDLQW010000080.1:0-10731 GCA_039800365.1 Pseudomonadota bacterium | reverse complement strand
GCACCACGCCAAAGTTCCCGATTCATATCTGACCCAAACGACCCGAGGACCATTCATGTCGAATCGCACGCTGTTCACTTCTGAGTCAGTGACCGAAGGGCATCCAGACAAGATTGCCGACCAGATTTCAGATGCAGTTCTCGATGCGCTTTTGACTCAGGATCCTCGATCTCGGGTTGCGTGCGAAACGCTGGTTACCACCGGTTTGATTGTTATCGCCGGTGAAGTCACCACGAATGCGCGAGTGGATTATGCTCAAATCGCTCGCGAGACGGTGAAAAAAATCGGCTACGATTCCTCGTTGAAGGGTTTTGATTATCAAACCTGCGGCGTGCTCGTTTCGCTTGATCGCCAATCGCCCGATATTTCTCAGGGCGTGACGGTGGGTCAGGGGGTTCATAACCAGAAAGAACAAGGCGCCGGCGATCAAGGCATCATGTTCGGTTATGCGGTTCAAGAGTCAGATCAATTGATGCCCCATACGATCGATCTCTCGCATAAGCTTGCGCTTCGATTGTCGGAAGTTCGTAAAAACGGCACTTTGCCCTGGTTGCGGCCCGACGGCAAAACCCAGGTGACTCTTGAGTACGTTGACGGAAAGCCTACCCGGGTGGACGCCGTAGTGGTGAGCTCGCAACATGACGAGGCAGTTGGGCATAAGCAGATTCAGGAAGCGCTCGTTGAAGAAGTGATTCGGAAGACGATTCCCGCATCGATGCTCGATTCTAAGACTCGGTTTTTCATTAATCCCACGGGTCGCTTCGTGATCGGTGGCCCAATGGGGGATTGCGGTCTTACTGGACGTAAAATCATCGTCGATACCTACGGAGGCCATGGGGCCCATGGCGGTGGAGCCTTCTCGGGCAAAGATCCTTCAAAAGTCGATCGTTCGGCGTGCTACATGGCTCGCTATGTGGCCAAGAATGTGGTGGCTGCAGGGCTTGCTGAGCGCTGCTTAGTGCAGTTGGCTTACGCAATTGGGGTTGCTGACCCTGTGAGTGTGAATGTGAACGCCTTTGGTACCGAGAAAGTGGCGATCTCTAGAATCGAAGCGGCGATTCGTGAAGTGTTTCACTTGCGTCCTGCTGGCATTACCGAGGCTTTGCAGTTGCTGCGACCGATCTATTCGAAGACGGCAGCCTACGGCCATTTCGGTCGCGCAGAGCCTGAGTTCACTTGGGAGCGCACTGATCAGGTTTCGGCGCTCAAGGGCTTTCTCGCATGATTCATTTGATGGCCGTGGTTTCTCATTACTACCCGGTAGTGGCGATTCCGGTGGCTCTGGCGTCCATTCAGTTGGCCGTACATTTCAAACGCCAGAAGCGTCATTCTCCCATGTTTTTTTTCCTGATCTTCTCGGTCACGATGTTGGTGACCGCGGGAGGATGGATCTACTCTCGGCTCTAAGTTCCCTTTTTATTAAACTGGTCCCGTCCTTTATGATTTGCCGAATTTTTAACGGAATCGGCGCTCAGCTCGTCTGAGCAGCGAGTCAATGTCCGGATTTCAGTCTTTTTAGGTTAAATCATAATCGAAGGGACCAGTTTATTTTTGAGGAAATTCACTGCAGAATCAAAGACATGAAGCACCTGATCGGTTTTCTTTTGGCCCTGGGCGTTTTTGTTGCTGCTCACTTCGAGACGGCTCAAGCCGAGTCGACGCGTCCGACTTATCCCACAGTGATCGGCCTTGAAGCGCTGGGGCGTGCGGGTAGCGCCAGCCTGTATTTCGATCGCATGCTCGAAGAGCGCTTCTCGGCAGGATTTGGTTTTGGCGGAGGCTCGGTTTCGATGCTTCCGGTTTATGCGAATTACTACTTCGCCAACGAGCAGGGGTCGCTCTTTTTGACCGGGGGATTGACGCTAGTTTTGAATCGAGATCAGCGTGCGGGCGAGAAGATTCCTGGATCGAGCTGGCGGGTGAACGAGGGCGTCTTGCCTCACGCAGGTTTGGGCTACGAAAACCGTAGCGATCAAGGCATGTTGTTTCGTGCGACAGGGTATGTCTTTTATGCCGACGGCGCTTTGCGTCCTTGGGGGGGCGTGAGCTTCGGTCTGGCCTTTTGAGCGGTTATCGCGTGATCTGGTTTTGTTCGGCGTACCGGTAGAGTGCCTCGAGCTCGCTGTCTGTCCAAGAGAACTGAAGCAGCAAGCTCAAGGTAAAGGAACCTAGGAGTTGCGTAAAAAGTCGAGGAGTTCGGATCGCCTCGGGTGGGGGCTCCTTCCCTGGATTCATCTCGGGGGTCTGCCGGTGTAGCGGATTCTCTTTCAATTTGAGCGGATTTTTTGTGATCGACGCGATCAGCTTTCGTGCACCGCGCTCTGAGAAGGCGATGCCGATCACCTCTTCTTCGAAAGACACGGTCAGAATCGACGTCGTCATTTTAGGCCAATTTTTCCAAGCGTTAAGGGGCATCTTTGCGTGGCCAATGCTAAAGTTTTCTGGCTCGATCGCGAGGTTTTCCCATTTGAATTGGGTGCGTTTTTCGCGATGAAGCCTTCCTGCAGGTCTGCCTGGAGTGCTGGTCCAAAACTCAGTGGTCACCGGGGCGCATCTCAGCGCGCGAAGTCGAGACGTCTCGCCGGCAGCGTCGAGGCAAAAACCCATCTCGCTTTTTTGGATCCAGCCCCAGCACGAGTGGCCTTCGAAGGCTTCGCATTTCGGAAAGGTTAAGCGCGTATGGTTTTCTTGGTGGTGAACTTCAACCCAGAAGTTGTTTTTTCCAGGGAGATACGGGTCCCACATTCCAGATGAGATGGTTTGATTGACTTTGAGGTCGAGTGTTCCAAGGGGGTATTTCTCGAGTAAGGCTTCGAGCCCTTTCTTTAGCAAGGCAGGACTGTCGCCTCCCGAACATGCTGTGTTGTCGATGGTCAGATCGAAGTCGCGAACGGAAGCTGTCGGTAGAACATCTTTTTCAAGCCAATCGAGGGTTTGTTGGGCGTTTGCCCAGTGACCAACATAGCCCCAGGCGATTCGAGATCGAGGTGCTTGGCTCGATAGCGTTTTACTGAATCCATTTTTGAGATCGTTGGGGATTTGAATTTTAGCGGTACAGTGCAGTTGCGAAAGCCAACGCGTGCACCCTGCGTGGTAAAAGGATTCTTCCCATCGTCGCTCAGAGGGGGGCTCTCCTGTCATGCAAACACAGCGATCGAAGGGTGGGGGTTCGCTAGCCAGAGCGGTAGAGCTTTGCAGCGAAAGCAAATTGACGGCAAGAGTGACGAGAACGATGAGGATTGGGCGGAACATTCGCTGGAGGCTCCCGTTGGATGGGGGGTGAGTCGGCTTGGGAGGAACTTGCCGTAGCTGTCTAAAATAGTCAAGTATTGAGTTGTTCGGGTGGGTTGTAGTTCGAGACGATTTGCGGAGCGTCGCTACGCATTCATTTCTCATGAGTTCCTTCCGATCAGTGACCAAAGAGGAGGGGCGATCATGAGTGTCGTCATGATTCTGGCGCTGTTGGGAGCTGCAGTTCTAGCAGGCCTTGCCCTTTGGGATCGATTTTGGAGTGGCGATAATATTCTCACCAATTTTCCGATCCTCGGCAGAGTTCGGTACTGGCTAATCGAGATTGGTCCTGAGCTTCGGCAATACATCGTCGCCAATAATCGCGAAGAGCAGCCGTTCAATCGTGAAGAGCGTTCGTGGATCGAGCGGTCCTCACGGGGCGAAAACAATCTCTTCGGTTTCGGAACTGATGATCAGATCTACGGCATCGGGTATCCGATCATCAAACACGCAGTTTTTCCTTTCGATGAGTCAAAACTGAAAGCCGACTCGATTCATCACCAGGCTCACTCGATTGCGTCTGCGAAGATTCTGGGCGAGTCGCGGGGGCGGGCGAAGCTTTGGCGGCCGGGGTCGGTGATCAATATCTCGGCCATGAGTTTCGGTTCGCTTTCGAAAAACGCGATCATGGCTCTGAACCACGGTGCGAAGCTTGCCGGCTGCTATCACAACACCGGCGAGGGAGGGTTCTCGCCCTACCACCAGCAGGGTGCAGATGTGATCTATCAGCTAGGAACCGGGTACTTCGGTGCGCGAGATGCCCAGGGGCGCTTTTCGATGGATCAGTTGCTGCAGACCATTTCTGGAAAACCCCAATTAAGAGGCATTGAGATCAAGCTTTCTCAGGGAGCGAAGCCAGGCAAAGGGGGCGTGCTTCCTGGGCGCAAGGTTACCCGCGAGATCTCGGCGATTCGTGGCATTCCTGAGGGTCAGGACTGTTTGAGTCCGAATGGTCATACAGCCTTCCATGATGTGGGATCGATGGTGGAGTTTCTCGAGTCGATCGCACGAGAGACGGGGCTTCCGGTTGGAATCAAATCGGCTATCGGTCATCTCGATTTTTGGAGCGAGTTGGCGGCTCGAATTCGCGCGACCAAACGAGGGCCAGATTGGATCACGATTGATGGCGGAGAGGGAGGGACTGGGGCGGCGCCGCTGACTTTCGCCGATCATGTCTCGCTTCCGTTTAAAGTAGGTTTTGCGAGGGTTTTTAAAGTCTTTCAGGAGCACGAAGTGGATCAGGAAGTCGTTTGGGTCGGTAGTGGAAAGCTAGGCTTTCCGGATCGAGCCATCGTGGCCTTCGCCATGGGGGTAGATTTGATCAATATCGCGCGCGAAGCGATGCTCTCGATTGGCTGCATTCAGGCTCAAAAGTGTCATACCGATCGTTGTCCTGCCGGCGTCGCGACACAAAGCGAGTACCTGCAGAAAGCCATTGATCCCGAAATTCATGCGCTCAGGTACGCTCGGTTCTGCCAGTCGCTTCGAAACGAAATTTTGGCAGTAACTCATGCCTCGGGCTATGAACACCCCTCGCAGTTCACGATGAGGGATATCGAGATTGGAGCTGGTCCGGGACAGTTCGAGACGCTGGAGCGGGTTTACGGCTACGATGTCCGGCGCCCGAAACCGAGTTTTATCGACCTTTCAGGCGTCAAAAAAGCGGCATGATCGGATGAGCGAGCGTCTCCAAAAAAATTTTTGACGGGCCGGAAAAACTTGCTTAGCCTTTCTACTGTGCTCCTTGTTCAAGAGAACAAACGGGGCGCAAAAAGCCGAGAATCCAGGCAAAAAGTCTGAGTTGTCGGTGATCAGAGAGCGCGTACTTATAACCAGGGAAACTTTAACTCACGGAAGGGTTAAGAAGGGTGGCATTGATGCTGGCGAATCGATCTGCGTTGGTAGGTGAAAGTCTTGCGATTCAGGATGTCCTGAAGACGATCGAAAAGATCTCGCAGACAGACAGCACGGTTCTGATTACCGGTGAAAGCGGAGTCGGCAAGGAGCTCGTAGCCCGCGCGATTCATGACAGTTCCTCGCGTTCTGGAAAGGCCCTGGTCGTCGTTAATTGTGCCGCCATTCCTTCCGAGCTGATCGAGGCAGAGCTTTTCGGACACCTCAAAGGGGCCTTCACCGGAGCCACGCAAAATCGCCTTGGCCGGTTTGAAGCTGCTCATGGTGGAACGATTTTCCTGGATGAAGTCGGCGAGCTTCCGATGCATCTTCAAGCGAAACTCTTGCGCGTGATCCAGACCCGGCAGTTCGAGGCAGTAGGATCGAACAAGACCATTGAAGTGGACGTGCGGATTATCGCTGCAACCAACCGGGACCTCGAAACCGCAGTTCAGAAGCGCGAATTTCGCGAAGACTTATACTACCGCTTGAACGTGATTCCGGTGAAGATTCCTGCTCTTCGCGAGCGCAAGAGCGACATTCCTGCCTTGATTCAGCACTTCATGACTCAGTTCAACGGGGCCACCGGACATAACGTGGAAATGCCTCAGGGCCAGATTCTCGATGCGTTGATGGCGTATGACTGGCCGGGAAATGTGCGAGAGCTTGAGAACCTCATTGAGCGCCTGGTGATTTTGAAGGGTCAGGGCATCGTCGATTTGGGGGATCTTCCTCATCGCATTTTTCAAAAGTTTGCTGAGAGTCGCCCCGCGGGCGCAGGGGCGATGTCGGAGTGGGAGTTTCCTCGCATGGTGCTTCCTGAGAATGGCCTCGACTTGAAGGCGATTGTGGATGCCTTCGAGAATCATCTGGTCGATCAGGCTCTAGCTCGTACTGGAAACAATAAGAATCGCGCCAGTGAGCTCTTGCAGATGAATCGCACCACGTTGGTTGAGAAGCTCCGTAAGCGAGGAATGATTCAGACGGTAGGCGCTCGCATGAAGATGCGTGCCGAGGCTGCGGGAATCGCAGCCACCCAGATGAACGATGCCGTTTTGGTAAGCACGCAGGCGAATTCGAATTCGAATACCAATTCGAATGCGACCACCGGCAACTCGAATTCTGGCGTTTCGCCTTCGAATATTCACTCGAATCACCCCAACTCGAACGCAGGACGTACCTCGGGGACGGGAATCGATCTCTAGTTCTCAGCCTAGAGTTGAAGGCTTGAGATGAGGTTTTGCTGAAGCGTTCAGGGCCACCTCTCCTTTCGGGAGGTGGCCCTGTGTTTTTTGGGGCATACGAGATAGCCAGGGCTGGAAGTGTCCTAAAGGCTTGAAATCGTGACGGTAGTCATGCCGAGAGATTCAGGGGCGCTCTAAACCGTTTTCGCTGAGATGCCCTGTTTTCAGCTCAATTTGAGATTTTTTTGACCGAACCCCTTGCCTAAGTGAGGCCTCATACGTATGGTGCGCCGGGTCAATCACTCCCTGGAGGTATCGAATGGGTTTTCGGCGTACAAGTGTGTCTGCGTTTTTGGCATTGAGCCTGGGTTCGCTTCTCAGTCTCGCCCCTGCATTTTCGAGTGAGTTCGAAGGGGGCGTTGAAGACCAGTTTCGTCTGACTCGCTACTCTGACGATCAAATCCAGCTGGAGATTCAAAACAAGATCAAAGTTGCCTGTAAGGGCGATCGCTGTGAGCTGGCCTCGGTTACCAATCGAGGTGAGTCGTTTACGGTTTCGGTGAGCGCCGGCGTTGGAAACAACAATCAATGGGGTGGCAACGGCGGTGTAGTGATCGTTGATGGCAGTGGCAGAAACAACAGCAATAATAACGAGCCCTACATCGGTGTGACTCTGAAGTACCTTAAGGGAAATTGCACGCAGTCGGTGAACGTGCCTCAGTCGCTCTACATTGCGATGAACACCTATTTGTACCGGTTGATCAATGAAGATGGCTCAACGGAGCGTTCGTTTAGCCCTGCCCAGCAGACCATGATTCTCTTTTACACGACGATCCTCAAGCAGGCGTCGGGCTGCACGGTTCCGCAGTAAGAGTCCATCATCTCATCGGTACAACAGTTCCTCTAAACACAGCGAATCTGAGGTCGGCATTTTGTGACTTCTGCATTGAAGACGAGCTTCATTCCGTCGATTAGGCGTTCTCTCGCCAGCACTCTCGCACTGAGCGTGCTGGCGGGAGTCGTCGTGATCGCTCAGTGTGAGGAGTCTCAGGCGAAAGTTTTTGCTGCGAATTATGAGCGGCTGACTCTTAATCCCCTCGAGTTCGCGAATCGTGCCGGTTGCGGCGTGAAGTCTACTGACCCCGCGCAGTCGGCGCTGGTGATCGTGGATGGCTACATCGCCGGAAAGCTGGCTTATTCTTTAGCCAAGGCAACCGGGGGCGACCCGGCCCAGATTGCCCAAGAGGGGATGACGAAATTCAGGCTCACGCTTTCGAACCTAGTTCGTGAGATTCAGGTGGCTCTTCTGAGCTCTCGAGCACCAATGCTGCCGTCGGATCTCTCGAGTTCCTCTCTCTTCGGGGCGATCCTCAAAAAGAAGTGCTCGGGCGAAGAGTATTGCCCTGCTTTTGACCCCGTCCTGAAGAAGCTTTGGAATTCAGAGTCGAAGTGGAACGGGGGAGACGCGAGCATTCGCCCGCTAGGGTTCGTTTCAGGAGCCTCTGCGACCTGTAGGTACCTGAAGTCGTTTTCCTCGCTACAGTCTCAGCTGGCAGCTCAAGAACCTTCGTTGCTGACTCTTGAACGAATTGCGCAGGATACGCTTGCCGTTACCGACGTTTTTGGTTCGTGCGGAGATCCTAGCTTAGAGTCTCGCAGTTTCGTGCTTCAACTCGATTTAATGGGGTTGAACCCCAAGAGTTGGAAACGCGAGGGCTTTGATTTTTGGAATTCGCTGCGAATTTACCTCTCCTGGGCCTGGAGAAATCTTCCTTTAGAGCAGTTCGGAGCGGGTGAATTCAGTCAGGCGTTTCGTTCGATCGCCTTAGAAGAAACCCTGCTTTTTGCTCCGAATGGCTGCGCCAGTATCATCGCGCCGTCTTGCGATTCTCAGTTTATTGCCACAGCGTCGCTTCGAGATCTGGCTCTGGGTTCCGCAGACTCCATGAGGGAGTTGCCTCATGGTCCTCAAGAAGCGCTTTCGAAGAACCCTACGCCCGCTGTGAATCAAGACCTTTTGAAGATCCAGGACTCGAAGTCCTTGGGTGAATGGGTGGGTCAGTTTCGGAAGCGCTTGGTAGGAAATAGCCTGCTCTTGAAGAATCGTTTCAATGATGCACTCAACCGGCTGGCAATCTTGGCTCATCGGCCGAGTGGAGCGTTGGGTGGAGCAGAGCTACTTCAGGATATTAGCGTCGCTCGAGTCAAAGATTCTCGGGGAGATGCGGCCCGGAAGGAACTCTATGCTCTTTGCGCCGAATATCAGTATGCCGTCGATCGAGATTTTGGAGTGCTGCGAGAGGATTTGTCGCTTTTATCTGAAGTCGACTTTCTGAAAGGGGCGGTCACGCCGTGGTCACGTTCTGATGTCGAGTCGTACCTAGCGTTTTATTCGCTGATTTCAGCCGAGGTTCTTCAAGCCTGCAAAGCCCTTGATCAAGAGCGATTTTGGCACGCGAATTCTACTTCGATCGATCCTTCGCTCTATCAACCGTGGATGCGAGAAGCGCTTGCGGATGCGGGGGTAACTCCTGGATTGGTTCGTGGAGCTGACGATCAGCGTGAGCGTTCCTCATCGCTCTATACGTCATCGAATGCCTCGAGTATCATTCGCATTCGAAATGCAGCGCTGGGTGTCGACGAAGTGGTGTGTCGAAGCGCCATTGATTGTGCGCGCCAGGTCCTGTCTTCGATGATCGATCTTCATGCTGCGCTCACTTATGCTCAAGCGCTTTTGCCCCTGGGCAAAGCGGCTCCTGGAACGCCGCTTTTTAATCCTTATGCCGAACGGGTTGCTTGCAAAACTTACGATCCGTGGTTCAAGACTCGCAAGTCGGTGAAGGAATTCGTGGTGGATCTTGCCAATACGGCTGTTTTTGGCTGGAATCCGCTTCCGGTTTTCTTTTCAGTGGATGTTCAGCAGGGCGAAGTGCATTCGCTCAAGAAGCTGGTTCAAGACGGCAAGCTCGTCTTCGATAGTAAGGCCAATGAGTCTCGCACCAAGCACGCCTGGGTGCTGGGTATGGATGCAGGACCCTTGGTGGGAGTGCCTTGTACGGTTGCCATCACCAACGGAGCTCGCGCGCTTTCCGCGCTTTCTCCGTACTATTTCGACGGCATTTCGCTTGCAGCTTGCGGCTCCAATGAGAAGCACCGGCTTGAGGTGTCTAGCGCATCCAGCGCAGAGAAGCTGGCAGGTCTGTCCGGCGCGAGTTGCGTGACTTGTCATATGAACTTTTCATCGCTTTCTACGGTCAGCGCGGTGACGGGCGGGATCGGACCCTTCAACCCCGTAAAGCTGGGAGTGTACCTCATTCACGCGTTCGCGAGGCTGTTCAAGAATTTAGACGATAAGAACGATATCCCTCGGTACTGGACAGTTGATGCTAACGAAGTCGCGCTGACGTACTTGAAGCATGGCCACATCCCCAAACAGTGCTACAAACCCCTGAGCCGAGGAAAGTCCTGTCAGGTAGATAGCTGCGCATCGGAATTCTCAAACAAGCTAGCAAGCGGAATTCAGGGGATGGCTCGCCCCATTGCGACCCGAGACCTCGGAGATCGCTCTTTTGAAACGGACTACCTCTCGAGTGCTTGTGGAGGAGTTTTCAAAGTTCGTTACGCCGATTCTTTTTGGGGCTGTAAGTTTCTTCCCTCGGTAGAATTCAATGGCACTCAGTTTCTGACGTTCAGCGCCACAGAAGATTGCGATGAGTGGTTTGAACGCGCTTTTCGAGGGCTATCACGATGAAGAGGGCCGGAACTTTACTTCTTCTCGGGTTGGTTGGATTCTTCGCGGGGTTATGCGCGATTCCTAGCCGCTCTTGGGCGTTTTCGATCGAAGAGCGGTGGTCGATTCCGGGTTACCGCAAAACGGTGGAAGTGAGCTGTGATCCAGATCATGGGTTTGTTTGCGCGCATCTTTGCAACAACACCGAGACCTGCAGTATTGCTGAAGATTATTGCCGCGACTGTGCCGGAACGTCTCAGTTGGTCTTGCTGGATTTTTTCAAGAACCTGGGACGCACCTATCGCGCTAGCTCTGAGAGACAGGACGTAGACCTGTTGATTCAGACGATTCGACGAGGGCGCTTCATGACGTTTAGTTCGAAGAGTCCCTGGAATTTTTGGTCGGCTTATGACAGCGCCGAGACTCGCGCAAAGTTCATGTCGCTTTGTTCCGATCCTGTGACTGATGTTCCTTTAGTTTTTTTCGAGACCGACGCGTATCGGAGGCCGGTTTCGGTGAAGTTTGTGGCCTGTTTTGGCCCAAAAGACCTAGCCCTTTACGGGGTGAGGCGGCAGTTTGATTCGGAGAGAACTCTCCGGATGACCCTGCCGTAATTGGCCTTCGGGCCGAAAA
>JBDLQW010000079.1:0-7380 GCA_039800365.1 Pseudomonadota bacterium | reverse complement strand
GCCCTCGCGCAAGATCGGGGAATTCGACTGTCGGGTCTGCACGCTCGGCTCCAGCAGCTCGTGCTGCACCCAAAATTCCCTCAAACGAACTGAGCCCCACGCTAGCGCCGCTCTCTAAGGCCACGGCGCGTTCGATGGCATTCTCGAGCTCGCGAACGTTCCCGGGCCATCGATAACTCTCTAAGGCTAGCAGCGCCTGCTCCTCAAACCCTTCCAGCTCTTTCGAGAATTTCTTACAGAATTTTTTCAGGAAAGCCTCTGCCAAGAGCCGCACATCGCCTTTGCGGTCTCGGAGAGGCGGGGTCTCGAGCAAGATCACATTGAGCCGATAGTAGAGATCCTCACGAAAAGTGCCGGCTTTTACTGCATTCTCAAGATTACGATTGGTTGCGGCCACGATGCGAACATCAATCTTGATATCGTCATTGCCTCCCACTCGACGAATCACTCGCTCCTGCAACGCCCGGAGAAGCTTCACCTGCATCTGAAGGGGAATTTCCCCGATCTCATCCAGAAAAAGCGTCCCGCCATGGGCCGTCTCGAATAGCCCCGGCTTATCGGCAACTGCGCCGGTGAAGCTCCCGCGTTTATGACCAAAGAGCTCGCTCTCGATCAGTGTCTCTGGAATCGCGCCGCAGTTGACGGGAACGAAGGGCTTCCCCTTAAGCTCGCTCAGCTCATGAAGTTCACGAGCCACGAGCTCCTTTCCCGTTCCACTCTCACCGATAATCAGCACACTTGATTTAGTGGGCGCCACACGCTCAATCATTTTTCTTAACTGATCGACGGGCTTGCTTTTACCTAGGATTCTCACTGCGGACCTCCCGATCCTGCCATCTTGAACATCGGCAGATACATCGCAATCAACATTCCGGCGACTGCTCCACCGAGCACCACTAGAATCAAGGGCTCAATCATTTTCCCCACCGTTCCCACCGCCGACTCGACTTCGGCCTCATAAAAATCGGCGACTTTCTCAAGCATTTTGTCGAGATTTCCTGTGGCCTCACCCACACTAATCATTTGCGATGCCATCTTCGGAAAAACCGTGAGGCCCGAAAGAACCGTCGAAAGCGATTTACCCATCTCGACTTCGCCACGAATCGTGCCGACAGCTTGAGCCACCACCACATTGTCGATGGTGTCACGCGCGATATCAACGGCATCAATGAGATTCACTCCTGCGTTCAAAAGGGTTTGCATCGTTCGCGAGAAACCAGCAATGGCTCCCTTCTGCACCACAGAACCAAATAGCGGGAGCGCCAGAAGAGTCCGATCAAAAACCGCTTTCCCCTCGGGAGTTTGAACAAATCGAATCACACCAAAAGCAAGCCCGGCCGCAGCACCTCCCAAAATCAGAAAATGGTCGCCCACAAAATGTGAAGCGCCGATCACGATCTGAGTGGGAAGGGGAAGCTCGGCATTATTCGACTTCAACATTTCTTCAAACTTGGGGATCACGAAGACCAGCATCAGCACCAGAACCCCTAGACCGACCAGCGAAACAATTGCCGGATAAGTCAGGGCGCCCACCAGCATTTTTCGTAACCGCTCTGAATCCTCAAGATATCGAGTGAGACGCTTTAAAACGATATCCAGCGATCCCGAAGCCTCACCGGCACGAACTAGCGCCACATAAATCTTCGAGAATGACCGAGGATAGCCTGCAAGCGCTTCCCAAAAAAACGAACCCTGACTGACCCGATCGCGGAGCTCGGCAAGCATGCCGCGAATCGCAGGATCTGCGCTTTGATCTGCCAAAATATCCAGCGACTGCATGAGAGGAATTCCAGAGCTGATCATCACTTGCAGCTGCCGGGTGAGCAAGATGCGCTGTTTGAGATTCAGGGAAGTACTGCCACCTGCTGATCCCTTTTTCTCTGAAGATCGTGAGCCCGAAAGCAAGCCGCCGCCGGCACCCGCCTTCTTGGAGATCTTCGTGGGGCGAACCCCTTGAGCTCGGAGCATGACCCGAAGCTCGCCATCAGACTGCGCTGCAAGCGTGCCACTCACTCGCTTTCCGCTGCGATCTACCCCTTGATATTCGAAGTCCGCCATAGGTCATCCGCCCTTGATTCGCTTAGCCTGGCAAGGCCGACAGCATCTTAACCAACTCTTCAGGAACAGTAGCCGACTCAATCGCATCTGACTTCGAGAGCAAGCCATTCTTTACGTGCATCATCAGATGCTGATTGAGGGTCATCATACCGCTTTCGTCTTGCCCCATCTGCATGGCGCTATAAATCTGATGAAGTTTGTCTTCACGAATCAGGTTTCGGATAGCCATGTTCGGAATCATCAGCTCGCAGGCCATGACTCGTCCTGAGTCGAAACTCTTGGGAATCAGCTGCTGTGAAAGAATGCCCTGAAGCGTGAAAGAAAGAACCTGCCTGATCTGAGGCTGCTGGTGAGGCGGAAAAACATTCACAATTCGGTTGATAGTTTGAACCGCACCATTGGTGTGAAGCGTTCCAAATACGAGATGCCCTGTTTCAGCCATTCCTAGGGCCATTTCGATCGTCTCGGTATCGCGCATCTCACCGATCAAAACATAATCAGGATCCTGTCGAAGTGCGCGTTTGAGCGCGGCACCGAAGCCTCGTGTGTCGACCCCCACCTCGCGTTGATTGACCACGCAGTTCTTGTGAACATGAACGAACTCAATCGGATCTTCGATCGTGAGGATATGGCCGTACTCTTCGCGGTTCAAAAGATCGAGCATCGCCGCAAGCGAGGTAGACTTTCCTGAACCCGTAGGACCCGTCACCAAGATCAAACCATTCGGTCGTCGAATGACCTTTTTTAAAATGGGCGGTAGCCTGAGCACATCGAAATCAGGAATCTGAAATGGGATACGACGAAAAACTCCCGCCACTCCGCCTCGCTGCATGAAGAGATTGCACCGAAATCGTGCGACATCTTTGATTCCAAAAGAAAAGTCGATTTCAAGATGGCGCTCAAACTCACTCTTTTGCGCATCGGTGCAAACCGAATAACAAAGCTCTTTCGTGTCTGCAGGAGTGAGAGGATCTCCTTTAACCTTCACCATCCGGCCCATGATCCGATACTCCGGGGGTACGCCCACCGTAATATGAAGGTCAGAAGCGTCCTGCTCGATCATGGCCCGAAGATAAGCTGACAATCCTATTTTCGACATCTTAGCTCTCCACTGTCATCGCCAAGGCTTCTTCTAGCGTGGTCTTGCCATCAGCGACTTTTCCCAGGGCCGACTCTCGCAGCGTGCGCATTCCCTCTTGACGCGCCTGCCGCTTCAGCTCGATCGAAGTCGCTCCCCGCAACACCATTTCCTTAAGAGAGGTTGAGAAATCAAAAACCTCGTAGATCGCCGTTCGTCCGCGGTAGCCTGTGTTCACGCAGTTCGTGCACCCCTTGCCCTTGAACAGGGTTGCACGCGAGACATCTTCTGGAGTCATTCCAAATTCTTTGAGCTTTTCATGGGGAACCGAGACAGGCTCGCGACACTTAGGACAAACGGCGCGAAGCAATCGTTGAGCCACGACTGTATTTAAAGACGCAACGACCAGAAAGGGCTCAACTCCCATATTCATCAATCGCGTGATCGTTCCTGGAGCATCGTTCGTGTGTAGGGTCGAAAGAACTAGATGGCCGGTGAGAGCAGCCTGAATGGCCACTTCTGCCGTTTCATAATCACGAATTTCTCCGACTAAGATCGTATCAGGGTCTTGCCGAAGCAGCGTTCTTAGCACGCTTGCAAAGGTCAACCCAATGTCACGATTGACTTGAACCTGATTGATGCCTTCAAGATTGTACTCAACAGGGTCTTCCACGGTACTGAGGTTGTCGGTGATCGTGTTGAGCTCGGTCAGCGCCGAATAGAGGGTTGTGGTCTTTCCACTTCCCGTAGGTCCAGTCACTAACACTAGTCCATTGGCCGAGCTGATTCCCTTTTTAAAAACTTCGTACTGCCTGGGCTCAAATCCCAGGCTCGAAAGGCTGAGTGATAAGTTTCCCTTGCTCAGCAAGCGAAGCACCATCTTCTCGCCAAATAGCGTGGGCATCGAGCTGACACGAAAGTCAACTTCGGCGCCGGAAACTCTCAGCTTGATTCGTCCATCTTGAGGTATCCGCGATTCGGCGATGTCCATTCGAGACATGACCTTCAAGCGAGCAATCACCGCACGCTTCATTTCCATTGGGGCCTGCGCGATCTCGATCATTGCACCGTCAACGCGAACTCGTATCCTGAAGCGCTTTTCATAAGGTTCGACGTGAATATCACTCGCCCCTCGGCGCACCGATTCGACCAAGATGCTGTTGACGAATGAAATGACCGGAGCATCGATCTGCGTATCGCCTTCGGCATCATGAACTTCAACTTGCTCAATCGCGGAGGAAGCGCCGTCGGCAGCTGAATCCTTCTTAAACGATTCGACGGCCACGCTGGCCATCGCCACGCCGCTATAGTGTTTTCCAAGCGCGGCATTGAAGGCCGAGAACGTGGTCAGCACCGCCTCGACGGCCAGCTTGGTGGCGAATCGGATCTCATCGAGCTTGGCTAGCTCTGAGGGGTCGCAGATCGCGACCACCAATGTTCCTTGGTTCGATTGAATCGGGATCGCCCTGGCGCGCTTAACAACTTCGGGCGAGACGAGCTTGATCACTTCCGGAGAAATTTCGAATTTCGCCAAATTGATATTTGGAAGTCCAAACTTCTGCCCCAAATACTGGACAAGCCGAACCTCATCGACGACGCGAGAGTCGATCAGGTGCTGAATATGCGGCTTTCCGGTCTTCGCAGCAGCATCAGCTTCGGCGAATTGTGCAGGTGTGATGATGCGATCTTTCGCGAGAATCTCGGCAAGCTGACGCGACATAGCCCTCTGTTCTCCCCAGTCTTTCAGTCTGAGCGGGCTATTGAGGCGTGTCAACGCGTGTAGCGCCCTACGGAACGCGAAGGCGAGCTTTCGACTCCGGAATCAGCCAAGCATTTGACGAGCGCAGGCCAGATCTTTCGTGATCTGCGCCTGGAGAGCCTCAAGCGAGGGAAATCGGCGCTCTTCTCGAATCCGATCGATAAAACCTACCTCTACCGATCGACCGTACAGGTCGAGGCTCTGATCTAGTAAATGCGTTTCAAGAATCACGGGAACAGGATTCGAATCCGACGTAAAGCTAGGCCGTACGCCCAAGTTGCTCACCGCAGAATACTCTTGACCATCCACACTGAGGCGCGTGGCATACACCCCAAACGGAAGCAAAAGCTTCTCTCCCGCGCCCCCTGAACCTAAAATCACATTCGCAGTAGGAAACCCGAGCTGGCGGCCTCGCTGATCTCCGGTGACTACCGTACCTCGATAAAAAAAAGGCCTTCCCAGAGCACTTCGAGCTTCAGCAATCTGACCGCGTCCGAGGGAAGCACGAATCGCCGAGCTACTGACTAATTGCTCGGCAACGTGCTGAGGGGGTACCACCGTGAGACGAGCGCCCGCCGCTCGACAAAGCTCTGCTAAAACCTGCAGGTGACCTTCGCGTGCCCGACCAAAAGAAAAGTCATAGCCCACTACCAAGGCTTTGGCCCCATGAACGCCCACGACAATATCCTGAAAAAACCGCTCGGGCGGAGTCGCCGCCAAAGACCGATCGAAAGACTGGTCGACGACTTCATCTAAACCTGCAGCAAGCAAAGCTTCGCGTTTCTCATCATAGGTCAACAACAACGAAGGCGCCGTCTGCGGGCGAAGCACAACTTGCGGATGAGGACGGAAAGTTAGGGCCACGGCGCGCAAGTCTTTCTCGCGGGCTTGCGCCACCGTTTCAGCTAAAATCTCGCGATGTCCTCGGTGGACACCATCGAAATTTCCGATAGTGACCACCGAGCCCTGAAAAAACGCTAAATCCGTCATGATTACGAGATAAACAACAACTCACGATATTTAGGAAGCGGCCAAAACTCATCGGCAATTTGAGCCTCGAGCTCATCGCATGCTCCGCGAAGCTGAGCCATCGCTACACTGACCTTTTGTGCAAGCACTTGAGCTTTTGCCTCTTCACTCGACTCAGTCTCAGCGGCATGAAACGCTTTCTCGAAGACCTCACGCTCAGCCCCCAGTCGATTCAATACCTCTGTCATCCGCTTCAGAGAGGCCGCTTGCGGCGCATCGACTCCGGCCGCGCGAGCCGCCACGACCTCGGAAGCCAAACGACCATGGTAAGCATATCCCGCAGGCAGGACCTGGGTATCAACCATTTGCCGAAGGGTATCACCCTCAATTAGCAGGTTTTTCACGTAGCGTTCAGTTCTCACATGACAACGCGAAACCAGCTCAGCTTCGCTCAAGATTCCCAGACCCGACATCAGCGCCTTCGATCGCGTCTCGACCATCTGAGCCAGCGCCTCTGGACTCTTGCGAAGATTAGGGAGTCCCCGCTTTGCCGCTTCGGCCACCCACTCTTCGCTGTAGCCATTGCCTTCAAAGCGAATCGTTTTGGTCTCGCCAGCCACTTCGCGAACGACATCGAGGATGGCTTCGTCGCGAGCTTTTCCTCCCGCGATTTTCTGACGCAAACGCGTGGTCACCTCACCCATCGCTTCGGCCACCACGGCGTTCAAAACCGTAACGGGGAATGCGGGTGATGCTGATGCTCCCACTGCGCGAAACTCAAACTTATTGCCCGTAAATGCAAACGGCGATGTCCGGTTGCGGTCGGTATTATCCTTCATCACTTCCGGAAGCTTGTTGACCCCTAGCTTCAAGACCGCCGCCTCAGTGTTCGAGCCGCTGGCTTCACCCCGCTCGACCGAATCCAGGATGCGCGTCAACTGATCGCCCAAAAATACCGAGATGATCGCCGGAGGAGCCTCATTCGCCCCCAAGCGATGATCATTTCCCGATGAGGCAATCGAAGCGCGAAGCAAGCCGCCATGCCGATGCACCCCTTTTAAGACCGAAGCCAAAACCAGCAAGAATCGCAGATTTTGATGAGGCGTGCGACCGGGCTCGAGCAAGTTCTCGCCGTCCGAGTCCATGCCCTGCCCCGTAACCGACATCGACCAATTGCAATGTTTGCCACTGCCATTCACACCCGCAAAGGGCTTCTCGTGCAGCAAGACCTGAAACTGATGACGAAGCGCTACTTTTCGCAGCACTTCCATCGTCAGCTGGTTATGATCTACCGCTACGTTAGCCTCTTCGAAAATCGGCGCTGTCTCAAACTGACTGGGCGCCACTTCGTTGTGCCGCGTTTTCACGGGAACACCCAGCTTATAGAGCTCGAGTTCCACTTCGCTCATGAACGCCTGAACCCGCGAAGGAATGCTGCCAAAATAATGATCTTCCAGTTGTTGACCCTTCGGAGGCTGTCCGCCCACCAGGGTTCTGCCCGTCATGATCAGATCAG
>JBDLQW010000078.1:0-20147 GCA_039800365.1 Pseudomonadota bacterium | reverse complement strand
CGATTTTGGTTCTTCGAAGATCGCTCAGAATCGATTCGATGGCTTGAATTTCATCTTCAAGTTCCCATCGAGCAAGCTGATTGGCTGCAATGTCTTCATGGGTTTCGGGGGGCTTCACGCTATCGTGAACCTTGAGTTTATGCTTCAAGCCCAGTTGTCGCAGCAAGAGTTCGCGCAGGGATTCTTTGGTCATGTCGCAGAGTGGTGCAATGCCAGGGCCAAGCAGCTGATCTTTTGATTTCAGGGCAGATTTTAGCCGAGAGGGCACGGGCAAGAGACCGGAAATTACCTCAAAGAGCTGGCGACTGTCTGATCTTTAGACATCTTGGGGGGGCCAGTTCTGCTCGCCCTACTGCTGGCAATTTGAGAGCTCAACGCAAGAGCCCCTCTTCTTGCAGAAGCAGGAGTTCATGATGGCGTCTTCTATTTGTGAAACTTGTGGCAATCGTTACGATCGGCTGATGCGCATCGAGCTTCATGGCCAAGAGCATTTCTTCGACTCTTTTGAGTGCGCGATTCAAAAATTAGCACCTCACTGTGCACATTGCGGCACCCGTATCCTCGGTCATGGCATGGAGGCCAACTCGCAAATGTACTGCTGCGCGCATTGTTCTCGAGCCGAGGGACAGATCGGCCTTCGGGATACGACGCATGACCTGATCGAAGCGGGCTGACCTCGCTATGATCGAGTCAAAAACGACTGAAAGCCCGGCCGTCGACGCTCTCACTTTTGTGAAGCCTGAGCTTGCTTCTTACAGAAGCTGACGAAGCACGTAGGGCAGAATTCCTCCGTGCTTAAAGTACTCCACTTCGTTGGGTGTATCGATTCGCGATTGAAGCGTCAGGGTTTTGCTTTGTCCTGAGGCATCGATCATCTTCACTTGAATCTTGGCACCGGGCTGCACAGAATCGAGGCCCTCGATATCGAAGGTTTCATGACCCGTCAGGCCCAAGGAAGTCGCACTTTCCCCTGGTAGGAACTGCAGCGGCAGAATGCCCATTCCTACTAAGTTCGATCGGTGAATTCGCTCGAAGCTCTCCGCAACGACGGCCCGAACCCCCAGAAGCTTAGGTCCTTTTGCTGCCCAGTCACGCGAGCTGCCTGTTCCGTATTCTTTTCCCGCAATAATAACGGTGGGAATACCATCGGCCAGGTACTGCATGGCGCCGTCGAAGATCGACATCTGCTTGCCCGAGGGGAGGTGTGTGGTTACGCCGCCTTCAACTCCAGGAACGAGCTTGTTCTTGATTCGAACATTGGCAAAAGTTCCACGAGCCATGACTTCGTGATTTCCACGGCGAGCGCCGTAAGAGTTAAAGTCCTTGGGCTGCACCCCTAACGAGATCAAGTACTGTCCTGCTGGGGTTTTCGCCGAGAAGTTCCCTGCGGGGCTGATGTGGTCGGTCGTTACTGAGTCGCCCAAATACGCTAGCACCCGAGCTTTTTTGATGTCGGTTACAGGAGCGGGCTCGCGGGTGATGCCATCGAAGAACGGAGGTTCTTTGATGTAGGTCGACGAGCTATCCCATTTATAGAGTTCACCGGTAGGGACTGGAAGGCTTTGCCAAGCTTTTTCGCCTCGGAAGACATCGGCATAGCTTCTTTGAAACTGAGACGATGTGACGTGTTTGCGAATGGCTTCGGCCACTTCCTGGTCCTGCGGCCAGATGTCCTTGAGGAATACAGGCTTGCCATCTGAACCCGTCCCTAAGGGGTCGCGGGTGAGGTCGAGATTGACGGTGCCGGCAATCGCATAAGCCACCACTAGCGGCGGAGAGGCCAGGTAGTTGGCTCGAACCTGAGTGTTGACTCGGCCTTCGAAGTTACGGTTTCCTGATAAAACCGAAGCGACGGCAAGATTGCCCTCAGTTACTGCTTGAGACACTGCATCGGGAAGGGGGCCTGAATTTCCGATGCAAGTCGTGCAGCCATAGCCCACGACATGGAATTTTAGGGCCTCAAGGTGAGTGAGAAGTCCGGCTTCTTTGAGGTAATCCGTCACCACTTTCGAACCGGGAGCCAGCGAGGTCTTCACCCAGGGCTTTACTCGAAGCCCTTTGGCTGCAGCGTTTCGCGCCAGCAATCCGGCCGCCATGAGCACGCCGGGGTTTGAGGTGTTGGTGCAGCTGGTGATGGCTGCGATCACCACCGCTCCGTGACCGAGCTCGTAGGAGGTCGTCTCGTCTTTTACGGCGACGGTTTTGGCTGCCAGGGTTTTCGCATCCTCTTTCAGGAATTCGTTCAGCATTTTCTGAAAAGAAGCGTGAACTGCGCTCAACGCCACGCGATCTTGGGGGCGTGCAGGTCCGGCCAGTGAGGGCTCGACTGTGGTGAGATCAAGCTCGAGGGTAGAGGAGAACGTGGGATCGGGTTGCCCCGCAGAGTACCAAAGCCCCTGTTCCTTGAAGTAAGCTTCTACCAGCGCTGCTCGGTCTGCTCTGCCGGTGAGGCGCAAGTATTCTGTTGTTTGCTCGTCGACTGGAAAAAGCCCCGCCGTCGCTCCGTATTCTGGAGCCATGTTGGCGATCGTCGCGCGGTCGGCAAGTGTCAGATTCGCTAGACCAGGACCGTAGAATTCAACGAACTTTCCAACGACTCCTTTCTTGCGCAGCATTTGGGTGACGGTGAGAACGAGGTCGGTGGCAGTCGTTCCTGCGGGCAGCTTGCCTGAGAGCTTAAAGCCCACCACTTGAGGAATCAGCATCGAGCAAGGTTGTCCGAGCATGGCCGCTTCGGCTTCGATGCCGCCAACACCCCATCCCAAGCATCCCAGTCCGTTGATCATGGTGGTGTGCGAGTCGGTGCCTACGAGAGTATCGGGGTAAACCCACGATTCTGACCCTACGGTTCGAGTCATGGCCACATGAGCGAGGAACTCGAGGTTGACTTGGTGAACGATTCCCGTATCGGGAGGAACAACTGAAAAGTTTTTGAATGCGTTTTGGCCCCAGCGCAGAAACTCATAACGTTCGCGGTTTCTTTCGAACTCGAGATCGGCGTTCTCTTGGAAGGCTGTGGGTGTTCCGAACACATCGACTTGAACCGAGTGATCGATGACCAAGTCGGCGGGCTGAAGGGGGTTGATCTTGGAGGGCTTGCCCCCCAGCTTCTGGATCGCGCCTCGCATTGCTGCGAGATCGGCAACGCAAGGCACGCCGGTGAAATCTTGAAGGAGCACGCGAGCGGGCATGAATTGAATTTCATCTTGCGGCTCAGCTTGAGCATCCCATTTTGCGAGGTTCTGGATCGTTTCTTTTTTGACGATCACGCCGTCTTCTTGTCGAAGCAGGTTTTCGAGCAAGATCTTGAGCGAGAACGGAAGCCTCGAGATGTCCTGAGTTTTTGAGAACTTCTTGAGAGAATGAAAATGGTAGGTTTTGCCCGCAACAGCGAGCGTCGAGGCCGTTTCAAACGAGTTGGTTTTGCTCATAAGTGCTTTCGAGCTTACTTCAAGTTTTTCAAAAACGGTATCGGTTGCTCGAGATGCCCCTGTCATTTCTGGGAAGTGCTCAGCGCTCCGGGACGCTTGAGCTTCATGAGCGCTTGAGTGCCCCATTGTTCTTCGAAGCGGGCCTGCGGTGTGGCGCAATACGTGCGAAGGGCTCCAGAACGGAGCGTCTTTGCTGCTCTCGAAGGCAGGTACTGACAGAGCCGAGCCAGGCCCCCCGGAAAGCTCGACTCGATTCCGGCCAGAGCGCGAGGGTAGGTTTGAGTTTTTCCGAGGGGTTTGAGCTTTTCCCAGCCATCAATCAAGCACTCCACCACTTCGGCAATCTCTTCCGGAGTAAGCGCGGGATGGCGCCCCAGGCGCCGGCCCCAGTCATCGTAAAAGGGGGCGATGGGCAGCAAGAGCTCGGGTGAACGCCTCAGGCACTTGGCAGCGCGTAGTGCGAAATGCCGATGATTTTCATCAGCCATGGATGTGGGGGTGAGTGGGGCTTTATTCAATGCACCCGCTTCAAGAAGCCAGGGGCGAAGCTCGCGAAGCGTGGGGTCTTGAGAGCGGGGGGAATCCTCGTGGCCGGTCTTGTAGCAATCTTTTCGGAGGGGGTCTTCAGAATCGAGTTCCCATTGGTCCATTACCCGGTCGAGATCTCCCAGATTGTGAGCAATGGTGGTGGCCGCTTGAAGGAGGCCGACGCCTGCACGAGCTAAAGCGAATTCACGCAAGATCTCGGCCTCGCGGCAAAGTTCTTCACGAATGGCTGTTGCAATGGTTTGAGCGAGTTCGGGATTTTTCTTCCGAGAAGCGCAGTAGGCAGCGGCAGCAATGCTAAACCACTCGCCTGAAAGTCCTGAAAGCACTCGACCCGTTTTAGGGCCAACGACGTATCGCGCTGAAACCGGAGTGAGGTTCCAGTGGCGTGCCTCGAGCGTCAACGCCACCATAGCGGTGAGGACATCTTCTGGCAGGCCAGGGTGCCAGAGTCGAAAACGAATCTGATTGTCGACATCGGTAGGCACGTAGCTGCTGACCGTGCCAAAGTGCGCGCAAACGCAAAGTCGAAAGTAATCGAAGTGCGAGAGCGCTTGAAGGTCGCCTTCAGAATGAGTGGCTCGATCTCGAAGCTCCTTCAGGTAGGGTACCTGGTCGAAGCCATGAGCTTGGCTTTCGAACACGAACGGAACGGTATTGCGAACCTGTTGCAGGAGGATAGCCGGAGCGATTCCTCGAGAGAATTCAGAGCGATTGGCTGAATCAAGTGTCATTTCAGGGGGGCAGTACCTGAGGAGTTGTTCTGGTTTCAATTGGGAAGGTAAAAAATCTGGGGCAGGGGCCCCAGCAGTTGTCGAACCCGGGAGGGTTTGCTAGCGGAAGGTCTAAGGAAATATTGCAATGCGCTATTCTGGAGTTTTTCTGGTCGCAATTGTGGCCGCAATTGTGGCTGCAGCTTTGGGAACTTTCAGTACCACGGGGTTTGGCGCTGAGCCGCCATCTGCCATGCGGGCCGAACTGCGCTTCGAGTTGAAATTCAATGAAAGCACGTCAGAGGTGCCAGCTGGGTTTCCCAGTTTTTTGCTAGTCGATTTGAATCAACCTGGGTTCGAGCTGCATGAGTCGTATTGGCGGCTTTTCGAGCAGGCTCAAGAGGCGGGGTTGACTCTGGATTCTCAGGTGCTCATGAACCGTGTGTGTTTTCGGGGTGATCCTCACCAAGTGGTGGCTCGAGTGGCTCAGCTCTCAGACGGGTACCTTCCAGAGCAGTTTACGGTGATTCGCTTGAAGCACGTCGATAGGCGTGAAATTCGGCTGATTTACAGCCTCAATGATGAGCAAAGTGATCGCCATCTTTGGGTGCTTCCCACTTGCGATCGCTCGAATCTCAGCGGGAACTGATCGAATGCCTGCAAATTCTTTTGGAAGTCGGTTTGTTGTGACTACTTTCGGTGAAAGTCACGGACCTGCGCTGGGCGTGGTGATCGACGGCTGCCCTGCGGGCGTGAACTTCGATGCCGATTTTTTAGCTCATGAGCTAGCTCGTAGGCGCCCCGGAGGAGCGTTGGTTTCAGGACGTCAGGAGCGGGATCAGCCCGAAGTTCTCAGTGGCATCTATGAAGGAAAAACTCTGGGTACCCCCATTGCCATCGTCGTGCGAAATCACGATGCGCGCTCCGAGGATTACGCTCAGATTGCCGGGGCTCTGGGAGGTCCTTCAGTTCGCGGGGGGCATGCTGATGATGTGTGGCGCTTGAAGTTCGGCCATAGCGACCCTCGCGGAGGCGGGCGCTCTTCGGGGCGTGAAACTGTTTCACGGGTTATGGCCGGGGCAGTGGCTCAGATGGTTCTTCGTGCTCGGGTGCCCTCGCTGCACATTCGCTCGTTTGCAGAGCAGATCGGCCCAGAGGTATTGTCGGCTGAGCAGATTCAGGCAGCTCATCAGCTGTCGAGTGCCGAAATCGATGGGTTTCCGGCGAGGTTTCCTTCGGTATCGTCAGCTCACGCAGTAAGTGCACTGCTTGAGGCAGCCAAGCGAGACGGGAAGAGTTACGGCGGGCGCGCGCTGATCACGGCAATCGGCGTGCCCGTGGGGTTAGGTCAGCCTGTTTTTCATAAGTTGAAGGCCGATCTCGCTGCGGCGTTCCTGGGAATTGGGGCGACCTGTGCGGTAGAGATCGGCGAGGGTGAGGAGTCCTCTGGCGCCGAGGGTAGCGAATTTCATACGGGCTCGCGAGGGCAGTACGGGGGAATTCGCGGGGGAATTTCTACCGGCGAGAGGCTTGAGGCGCGGGTCAGCTTTAAGCCAACATCCAGTGTTCTGGACGTCGCGAAAAAGGGACGTCATGATCCTTGTATTGTTCCGCGCGCAATTCCCGTTTTAGAGGCAATGATGGCTTTGGTTTTAGTCGATCATTGGCTTTGGATGAAAACTGATCGAGGAGATGAACCATGAGTGATTCGCTGATCACCCCTGCTTCCAGAGGGTTTCTTTATGAGACCCGCTTTTCAGTTCCGTTTCATCTTGCTGACCCAGTAGGCGTGATGTTTTTCGGAAATATCTACGGAGTCGTTCATACTTTGCTGGAGGAATATGGGCGCGAGGTGGGAGTTTGGCAGTCTTGGTTTCGAGCAAATCAAGGCGTGGGCTATCCGATTCGTCACTGCGAAGCCGATTATTTTCGTTTTATGAGCCATGGCCAGACGTTTCGGGTGGCGATTCGCTGCGTGTCGCTGAGTGCTTCTTCGATGAAGCTGGAAACCGAGTTCAGTCACGAAGGCGTGGTGCATGCGCGCGTGCAGACGGTGCACACGGCAATCGACATTGCTACGCATCGCAAAGGCGAAATCACGCCCGATCTTCGCGAGCTTTTTTCAAAAAGCCTTCAGTAGTCAGCAGGCTTCAAGAGAATGCCGCTAGGGCTGGTCTTGAGTGTCAAGACGATCTCTAGCGGCATTTTTTTATGACTTACTGTCTCTCAAGAGAGGCTTGAGCGACGTCGACAATGTGATCGACGGCCTCTTCAGTGCTGACTTGAGAAGCAGAAGTCTTGCGGTCTTCTGCCAGCTCTTTTTTCGAAAGAGCGATGGCGGCATTTAAGACGCCTGAGATTTTGCCCGAATCATAGAATTGAGCGGCTTCTTCAAGAGCGAGGCGAGCAGCGGCTTCTTTTTGAGCTTTAGATGCCTCGGTTGAAATGAGGCTCGAGGCTGTCGAGGCGAATCCGTCTCGAGTAACGGTGAGGAAAGGAGACATGACCGTGCCTACGACTGAGAAGGCCCAGCCTGAGATCGGCGCTCCCAGGGTCAAGGCAGAAAGAATCATCAAGGCAAGTCCTCGGTTTTTTTGTGAATTCAGTTTCATTTAACAGATCTCCTTTAAAGTGAAAAACGGGTGCGTGGGATGCACCCGTTCAGTTGATGACGCGACTAGTTACATATGTGGCGTGGCGTGTCAATATCTTGGTGGGTCTTAATGTGCTTTTTAGATTTTGCAGCGCTCTGCGTTGCGGAATATAGACGCGGCGCATTATTTCTGCTAAGCCTCGGCACCAAATGCCACAGTCCACTGACGTTACCTCGGTTCCCGATTCTCTCATTGGCGAAGAGTTGCGCTTCGAAGCGTTTTCGCAGCTGGCAGGAAACCTTTCGGGCTATCCGTTTGTGAAAGTGGTCGTCGACTCAGGAATCGAGCCCTCGCTTCGGCGAAAGGCCGGCATCCTGCATGTGATGAATCATTCGGTCTATCCGTTTCATGCTCATTACATTGCCGAGAAAATTCTGCGCGTTCCCATCGCTCAAGTCGAGGCATCGATTGATCAGTTCAATCAAAGCGTTTACCTCGACCCCAGTCGGCGCTTTTTTCTAGGAATTATCTCGCTGCATCGGCTCGCCGAGCGTCGGTTCTTCGTTCTAGAGACGGTCGAAATCGACACCATGGACGAGCCGATGCTTCGATACTTTTTCTCGTTCTTAAGAACTCATCTCGACCCCAGCATCCCCCTTTTTTTCAAGCCGGCTAACCATCAGCAAGAGCAAATCGTCAGTCGAATCTCGCCTGCTGAATTGCCTCGAATTTTTAATCACGAGCTTTTTGCCTCTTCGAGTTTCGTACCGCTGAATGCTGCGAAGGCCACGGGCAGGCTGCGAGTTTTCCGGAGCACTGAAGAGTTTCGCGCTTCGCTACCGACGATTCAGTGGTTTGATATTTTGGTCATGCATCGCGTGCCCGATGACATGCCTCGGGTCAGCGGAGTGATCAATGCTCACCACACCACACCTCTCTCTCATACCAATGTGCTTGCGTCGGGCTGGGGAATTCCCAATTGCACGCAAATTGGGGTGATAGATCAAATCGCGCGGGATGCTTTAGACGGGCAGTGGGTGGAATACAGCGTCGATGCCAATGCCTCGCAGCTCTCGCTCAAGAAAATTGAAAAACCTGCCGAAATTACCCGCCCTGCTTGGAGCGTTCAGCATATTAAGCTTGAAGAGCCTGAGGCCCTGAATACCAAAATTCAGGAGCTCAGTACCTTGCGAATGAGCGATCGCTACAAGTTCGGCACGAAAGCGGCCAATCTTGGCGAGCTGAAGCGGGCCATCGAAGAGGGAAGCGAGCGTTTGGCGGGATTTTATCGAGTGAGTCGTCCTCCTCGAGATCATCTTCTGCCATATTTGGCTAAGTTTTTGGGCGTTGATGAAGCCGCTGACCTTAGCGATGCGATTCGTGCGTTTTTAAAGCGAGATTTTTCTGTGCCCCGGGGCATTGCGATTCCTTTTTCGATTCAGCAGGAATTTCTCGAGAGCTCGCCGCGAATTCAACAGGCCATCGGTAAACTCAAGATGGCCATTGAGCTTGATGCCCGGGAAATCGATTCGCTCGCCTTGTCGCTTCAGAAGTTGATCGTAGGAACTCGCTTGCCCGATCGGGTACGAGGGTACATTGACTCGCAAATCGCACGTCATTTGGCGGGTGTCTCTTCCTTCGTGGTACGTTCCTCGTCTAATGCCGAGGATCTTGAGAATTTCTCTGCCGCTGGAATCTACGAATCCATCACTCATGTCAGTCAGGCCGAGTCGATTTTCGAGAGTGTCAAGCAAGTATGGGCCTCGCTCGTTTCTCCGCGAAGCGTGCGTCTTCGAAGTGAAGTGGGAATTTCTCTGGATGAATCTTACATGGGAGTGATCGTTCAGGAAGAAGTCAAAGCATCTCTAGGTGGGGTGCTAGTCACGACCAATCCCATGAGCCGGGGAGATTTCAGAAACGTCTACGTGAACGTTTCGACCCATTCGGTGCAGTCCGTGGTGGAAGGGGCTGAGCTTCCACTGCAGTACCTCTACAATACGGTCGAAGGTGGCGGGCGCACCCTCTCGTTGGGGTCGGCGCACGAGGATCTGGGGCTTTCGGTGAAAGAGCGCCTTCAAAAGCTCGCTTTTGCAGGACGATTGCTACAGTCTCATTTTGCCCCAGATTACACGTTTAGTGCTCCCGTCGATATCGAGTGGGCCATGACGGACGAAAAGATCCTCTTGTTGCAGCTTCGTCCCTATGCTTCGGGCAATCGATCACCCAAGAAATAAGAGAGTGATCAAGACGTGATGAGAGAAGCGGCAAAAAATCTGAAGCTAGTAACTAGAAACTATTTGGCCTTTCAGGTCTTTTTCGCGCTGTTGTTCTGGCTTCCGGTTTTTTACGAAGTTCAAAAGCAACTGGGGATGGATGAGCGCCAGATTTTCGGAATTCAGAGTGCTTATTACCTCGCTTTTTGTCTCCTGGAGATTCCCACCGGTTGGTTCGCAGATCGTTTCGGATTGATTCGTAGTCTGCGCTGGGGGGCTGGGGTTCTGGTTCTTGCTCACGCGGTGGTGGTTCTTCGCGACTTCGATGTGGTGTCTTCGGCAGTGGTTGTTTTTTACGCTCACTTTCTCTTGATTGCGCTAGCTCGATCCCTAATTTCAGGCGCCTCCAATGCGTACCTCTATGAAGTCTACCTGAGAGCAGGGCGTTCCGAGGAGTACGTGCATGTTGAAGGACGTGCTCGCGCTTACGGGCTCATGACCAAGATCGTTTCGTGGTCGGGGGTGGGGTTTCTGACTCAGCAGTTCTTGCTCTCGAGCTACTGGTTGAGTTTAGGTTCGGCGTTGGTCTCAGTCTATTTCGCTACCCGTCTACCAGAGTTCATGGCTTCACCCCTGGGCTTGTCAGGGGTGAAGGTCTCGAGCCCAGAAGACGCGGTAAGCAGTCCTCAGGCGAAAAAAACACACGCTCGCAGCGCTTCGTTGCTTCGGGCTTGGGCTGAAGTCTGGAGACACCCTCGCTTATTGGGGTTGATGATCCAAGGCATGGGAGTTTTCGTTCTAGCGCGGTTGATTCAAGTCAATCTTTTTCAACCCTTGGTCTTGTCGCAGGGCTGGAGCGTGGCAAGTCTGGGCTGGATCATGGCGTTGATGACTGCTGCAGAAGCGTTGGCTTCGCTTCGATTAAAGAGTGTTCTGGGACGGATGGGTGCCGTCAAAGCGGTCAGCGCTCTCACAGCGGCACTGGCGGCCGTTGTGGTGGGTCTGGCCTATTCAGGTCAGTGGATGGGCCTTGCCTGCTTCATTCTTTTTTCTGGTCTGGTGGGCTTAGTGGGCCCGATCCAACGCCAAGTGATCAATGGTGCGATTACCGATTCGTCAAATCGGGCTATTTTACTTTCGTTTGAATCGCTGCTCGATCGTGGTGCCACCTCGCTCATGGCGTACCTTCTGGGTATTTTCATGGCTCACGAAAAAATGGCGTTATTTCTCACGCTTTCTGGGATGCTTTTTATGGTGACTGCCGCATTTCAGCAGTGGCAGCTAGCTCCAAAGCAAAAGCAATCGCCAGTTTCGAAAATAGCGCCGAGTGTTTGAAGTTACTGCGATGATCAATCACGTCGTTGACCGTATGAAGGTCAGGGAACATACGATCTCCAGTCGATTCAAACGGCATGATGGCGGGGAATCCTTGACGGTGCCAAGACGCATGATCGCTACAGGCATAGCCGCATTGATCGTCGATGATCTTCGCGCCCAAGTAGGTCTGGTTCAGCTCTCCCAGCCATTGGCGAAGCGCCGGGCTGGTAAAATCCGTCATCGATCCTAAAACGAATTCGCCATCGCCTGGGTAAAGGGTCATATCCAGCTGAAGAACTCCAATCACCTCACGATGGGTGCTGGCATAGGCTTGAGCAATTTCACTCGAACCAATCAGTCCGCCTTCCTCGCCAGCGTACCAAAAAAACTCAATTGACCGATCGGGCTGAGGTTGAGTCAAGATCAGCTGAAGCGCTTCGATCAGATTGGCTGAGCCCGAAGCGTTGTCGTCGGCTCCCGGCGCCCGGGTCTCGCTCCAACTGCGGTTGATCGAGTCAAGATGAGCTCCGAGGATGACGGTTTTCTCAGGTTGCTTTCGTCCGGCGATGCGCACTCGAATCGACTGTTGCGAGGTGCCTTGATGCGGAATGAGATTCGCCGTGGCCGCGAGGCTGCCTTTTGCCACGATCGATTCGATTCGGCTCTTGAGCTCATTGACCGCGAGATTGGGTGTCCGCGAGCGATAGTAGCGGTCATGAAAGCTCGACATCCAGAGCACCGTCTCACGAAGACGAGCTTCGCTGACAGAATCAAGAAGCGCTTGGATCTCAGGTTTCTTGGTAACCCGCGGATAGCGGCTCAGACTTTGTTGCGACAGAAGCTCGTTAGCGTGCGCCAGTTGTCGCAACGAGCGGCGCCCGAACTCTCGCGCCTCAAAAGCGCTGAGCCAGGGTTGAATCGTTAAGCGTTCGTAGCCCCCGCATTTTCCATGAGCGTGAGCGGCAAGCTGAAGGCGTGTTTCTTCAAAGAACGATACTTCCGCTAGCCCGACTCCGGAGCTCGAGTCGAACTCAAGAACAGGAATTCCCGTCGTCAGAAGAAAAACTCGGTCGGCCAGGATCCAGGTTTTCTGAGGTGCTGCCTGAACCGGCGAAACGAGTCCTGATGAAAGCAGAAGGCCGAAGCTTAAGAGTCGAATGAGAGGCTTCCCAGCGTGACGAGAGATCATGAAGAGAGCCTCACCGGCGCTTGAGAATTTGGCAAATAGAATTCGAGTTGATGAGGAGAGTTTGTAAAACTCGCGACTGGATGCGGCATGTTTTGAGATCGCACGACAAGACCGTGAGCGGTGTGGTTTTGGTTTTTCGTTTTTGACAAAGCGTCATGGTGTCCTTTAAGACCATCGCTCAAAGCCTTGAAAATAAAGGATAGGAACCAAATGACAAATGAAATCAAAAACGGCGGCATTTGCCGTCGTGTTAGCGAAAATACGTGGAAAATGCTTCGCAAGGTCAGCCTTTCTCTCAGTGTTTCTGTGGGCGCCGTGTTGATGGCATCTCAAGCTCTCGCCAGCGAAGCTGATCTCAAGCTTCCTGAGCTGAATACCGTTTTTAATCTTTTTGGAACTGAAGTCACCGGAACCTCTATCCTCGGTTGGGGGATGGTGATTGCGGCACTAGGTTTAGTGTTTGGTCTGGTAGAGTTCATGAAGATCAAGAACCTGCCTGCCCATCGCTCGATGCTCGATATTTCCTCGCTGATTTATGAAACCTGTAAGACCTACATGTTGCAGCAGGGAAAACTGCTTTTGGTGCTCGAGCTCTTCATCGGGCTTTGCATCGTGTACTATTTCGGCGTGCTCGAGCAGATGGTGGCTGGCAAGGTGTTGTTGATCTTGCTCTGGTCGGTGCTCGGTATTCTGGGGTCTTTCGCGGTGGCTTGGTTCGGAATTCGAATCAATAACTACGCGAACTCTCGCACGGCGTTCGCATCGCTTCAGGCAAAGCCTTACCCTGTGATGGATATTCCGCTTCGCGCAGGAATGTCGATTGGGGTGCTCCTGATCTGCGTCGAACTCTTGATGATGATGTTTATTCTGTTGTTCATTCCTCGAGAATCGGCAGGTGCATGCTTCATCGGATTCGCCATCGGTGAGTCGCTGGGAGCTTCGGCGCTGCGTATTTGCGGCGGAATCTTCACCAAGATCGCCGACATCGGCTCGGACCTGATGAAAATCGTTTTCAAGATTAAAGAAGACGATGCTCGTAATCCAGGCGTCATTGCCGACTGCACGGGCGACAATGCCGGTGACTCGGTTGGTCCTACGGCAGATGGTTTCGAAACTTACGGCGTGACGGGCGTGGCCCTGATCAGCTTCATTTCGCTGGCCGTGGGCATGCAGATGGGAGCCGACGGAAAGCTCTCGTTAATGCCAGGTGGCGAAGCGATTCAGGCGAAGTTGATCTTGTGGATCTTCGCGATGCGCGTGCTGATGATCGTGACTTCGATTTTGTCTTACTGGGTGACCAGTGCCGTGTCGAAAGCTCGATTCTCGGGTCTGAAGCACTTTGATTTTGAAGTGCCTTTGACTGCGTTGGTTTGGGTGACTTCGGTCGTTTCGATCGCAGTGACTTTTGGAATCAGCTACTTGATGATCGCAGATATGGGCGATCTCTGGTGGAAGCTTTCGGTAATCATCAGCTGCGGAACGCTTGCAGCAGCGATTATTCCGGAATTCACCAAGGTCTTCACTTCCGCAAAGTCAAAGCACGTGGCTGAAGTGGTCTCGGCCTCTCGTGAAGGGGGAAGCTCTTTGACAGTTCTTTCCGGATTGGTCGCAGGAAACTTCTCGGCCTTCTGGAAGGGCATGGTCATGGTCGGCCTCATGTACATCGCGTACATGGCAGCAGGATCAGGCTTAGCCGAGTTCATGGGTTATCCCGCAGTGTTTGCTTTCGGTCTGGTGGCTTTCGGGATGCTGGGGATGGGTCCGGTGACCATCGCCGTTGATAGCTACGGCCCCGTGACCGACAATGCTCAGTCGGTTTTTGAGCTTTCTCAGATCGAGAACATTCCGAACGTGAAAGCTGAAATCCAGAAGGATTTCGGATTCACTCCGGACTTCGAGCAGGGCAAGCTGTACCTCGAAGAGAATGACTCGGCTGGAAACACTTTCAAGGCCACGGCAAAGCCCGTGTTGATCGGAACGGCCGTGATTGGTGCCACCACCATGATCTTCTCGATCATCTTGCTTTTGAACTTGAAACTCGATCTTTTGGATCCTGAAGTGCTGCTCGGTTTGATCACCGGTGGCGCCGTGATTTTCTGGTTCTCAGGAGCATCGATGCAAGCAGTGACCACGGGAGCTTATCGCGCCGTGGAGTTCATTAAGCGCAACATCAAGCTGGATTCTTCGACCAGGGCTTCGGTTGAGGACTCGAAGAAGGTCGTTCAGATTTGCACGCAATATGCACAGAAGGGGATGGTCAACATCTTCGGTGTGATCTTCGCGTTCACTCTCGCGTTTGCATGCTTCTCGGCCACGTTCTTCGCAAGCTACTTGATCTCGATTGCGGCATTCGGTCTTTTCCAGGCCATGTTTATGGCCAATGCCGGTGGTGCTTGGGATAATGCAAAGAAAGTGGTGGAAGTGGATTTGAAGGACAAGGGCTCGGCGCTTCATGCGGCCACGGTGGTCGGTGATACCGTGGGCGATCCTTTCAAGGATACTTCTTCTGTGGCGCTGAATCCGATCATCAAGTTCACGACGCTCTTCGGTTTGTTGGCGGTGGAAATCGCGGTTGCCGCTGGACCTAAGGCTCAAACCTTTGGTGTGTTGTCGTTCTTGATTGGATTGTGGTTTGTGTTCCGGTCGTTCTACGGAATGCGCATCAGCACCATGACGGTGAAAGAAGCGGCCGCTCATGCAGCGAAGGAGTCAGCTGCCAGCGCTACCGTTTAAGAGGGACGCTCAGATTTTCAGACTCATGCTCTGAAAACAGAAACGGCCCTTGGGTTTCCCCCAAGGGCCGTTTTTCTTAGTGGATGGTGCGTCTTATAAGAAATTGAGGCCAATCATGAGTGCTGCGCTCGAGATATGAGCGCCTGAGAAGTCTTTCAGTCCGAGGTTGTATCGACCATCGGCAAAAAGACCCATGCCTGGAATGCCCATTCTGAGGCTTGCCGTAGCGCCGTAATTGTCGCTGGTGCCACTTCCGGTGGTGATCGAGTAGAACCCCCCCAGTCCGAGCCCGACAGGCCCTGCGCCAAACCGCATGAGGACGGGGATGTCCCAGCTCTTTCGATTAGTGGAGATGGATCCAAAGTCAGTGGTGAGGTTGGTGTACAGCGCAGACACTTCTAGAGGGCCGACGCCGAGACTCGGGCCAAAGGAATAGCCTAAACCACCGCTTCCAGAGCCGAGGTTCGAGGACGTGTTCAGGGTTGCACCTCCCATGATTCCAAAGTCGAGGCCTGGAATGGCGTATGCGGCAGAGGGGGTAAGTGCGGCCAGGCTCAGGACCCAGGCGCTAAGAGCGAGCAAACGTTTTTGAATCGAAGTCATGATACTCCTCCTTGAGTTCTTTGATTTTGACGTGCAGGAGGGCTTTTCGTCTATCGAGAATAGCGTCAGTGAAATGACTGTCGAGGCATTGAGCTATTGCTCCTGGCGTCGGCACGGGGCGATAGGCTTCAACATCGACCTCCCGTAGCGCTCATCCATTTTGTTCGAAACGATTACTCTTGAATGACGCAATTCCGGAATTCATCGCTGAGTTGGCCTTTTTTTACAGAATAGGTCGGCCATGCTTGCGAGAACGAGTCAGTTAAACTCGGAGATAGAAAGTTTTCGAGCGTCATCTTGTCTTTGGTATCGCGTTGATGTTTCAGGGTCGACCATCGCTTAAAAGTGGTGGGGTTGGTGGGAGCGATGGCTTCTTGGCTGTCTTCGAGATCAGCTCGCATGCGATTGAAGTCTTTGCTTTTCGTGACCAGCTTCTTGGTTTCTGGGGTGATGAGAGCGCCACTTCCCAAAAGAGCATTGCAGCAGGGCCTTGCTCACGATACGCGAAAGCTCATGTCTTCTTCGACCACTGTTGGCAGTGCTGTTTTGGGATCTGAGGCTCGGGCTTCGCAAAAAACCTGGCTGGGCCATCCCATCGGGCTTTTTGTGCTTTTTTTCACCGAAATGTGGGAGCGTTTTTCGTATTACGGAATGCGCGGCCTTTTGAAGCTCTACATGGTGAATTACCTTTTTGCTGCTTCTCGACAGGTCCTTCAAGGCGGTGATGCGCGAGTCGCTGGAGATCCTTCGTTGGTTTGGGGCTGGGAGACCCTTCGGCAGTGGTTGGGGTCTGATCCCAACACCACTCTGGGAGCCTACTCCTCGGTGATTTACGGCTGGTATACGGGACTTGTCTATCTGACTCCGGTTTTCGGCGGCTATCTTGCAGATCGCTATTGGGGACAGCGTAAGACGGTTTTCATCGGTGGCGTGCTGATGGCCATTGGTCATTTCGTGATGGCGTTTGAGAATGCTTTTTTTCTCGCTTTGGCGTTTTTGATCCTGGGTTGTGGGGCGTTCAAGCCCAATATCTCCACTCAGGTGGGTGCTCTTTATCCCGAAGGCGATACTCGTCGAGATGGCGCGTTCACCATTTTCTACATGGGCATCAATTTGGGAGCCTTCATCTGCAATCTGGTTTGCGGCACTTTGGCCGCTCTGTATGGATGGCACTACGGATTTGGTGCAGCCGGAGTGGGTATGGTTTTGGGCCTGGGAGTTTATGCTTGGGGCCAGAAGTACCTTGCTGCCGATCAGCGGACTCAGCTTAAAACCGAGCGTGTCGCCTCTGAGAGCCAAAAGAAATCTCAGGCTTCAACCTTAAGCCGCGAGGAATGGAAGCGGGTTGGCGCTCTCTTAGGGCTTTGCCTGCTGAATGTGGTTTTTTGGGCAGTCTACGAGCAGCAAGGCAATACCATGCAAACCTGGGCAGACGAGCGTACGGTTTGGCCCGTGCTTTTTGGGTTTCAAATGCCAGCGACGTGGTTTCAGTCGTTCAACCCGCTGTTTATTTTCTTGCTCGCGCCGCTTTTAGACTTTTTCTGGGCCTGGCAATCGAAGCGAAGGTCTGAGCCGTCCAGTGTGGGAAAGATGGCGATCGGCTCGCTGGTTCTGGGCCTCTCGTTCATCGTGATGGTGGTGGGCGCTCGAGTGGTGGGTGATGGCAAGGGGAGTTGGTTTTGGCCCGTGTTCTGTACCCTTTTGCTGACTGTGGGTGAGCTCTATTTGTCGCCCATTGGCCTTTCGCTCGTGACTAAAGTTTCGCCCGCACGAATCGTGTCCATGATGATGGGGGTTTGGTTTCTTTCGAGTTTCTTGGGAAATATTCTCTCAGGATACATCGGAGTGCTTTTTGAGCAAAAGCTCGTCAGTGCCGAGCAGTTTTTTTGGTTCCTGACAGCCCTGGGAGTGGCTACGGGGCTGGCAATTTGGGCTTTTTCTCGACCGCTGAAGCGGGCCATTGGTCATGAGGTTTAAGTCTGTGCTTGGGCGCGATGGGATTCGTTCTCGAATCGGGAGTCATGAATTTCATCAATGATTTCGTATGATTTTCTAGTGGGCTCTTGACGGAGTCGACAAGTTTATTCATTTTTGAGGGCACCTAACGAGAGGACGGTGGGTTATGGGCGCTTGGGTTAAACGAATCACTTTGTTTTTGGCCTTAAACTTCTTAGTGGTGATCACCTTATCGGTGCTCACAAGCCTCCTGGGCATTCGGCCCTACATTCAGTCTTATGGAATGGATTACGAGGCTTTGGCCGGTTTCTGTTTGATCTGGGGGATGGGCGGAGCGTTCATCTCCTTGGCGCTCTCTCGAGTCATGGCCAAGATGACCTTGGGTGTGAAGGTGTTAGACCCTCGCCAGCTTCATAGCTCTCAGGAGCAATGGCTGGTCGAGACGGTGCATCGTTTAGCTCGCTCTGCCGGAATTTCTACAATGCCGGAAGTGGGAATTTACGAAAGCCCCGAAGTGAACGCGTTTGCGACGGGCCCGACCAAGAACCGGGCTTTGGTAGCAGTATCTCGTGGCTTGTTGGATCGCATGAACGCCGATCAAGTCGAAGGGGTTTTGGGGCACGAAGTCGCCCACGTCGCTAATGGCGACATGGTGACGATGACGCTGGTGCAAGGGGTCGTGAATGCGTTTGTCATGTTCTTGGCTCGAGCCATTGCGTTTGTGATCGCTCAGTCGGGCCGCCGCAATGACGAAGAAGGGGGCGGCTTCTCGCACATGACCTACTCGCTCGTTCATTTCGCACTTGAGATTGTCTTCATGATCTTGGGCTCGATCTTGGTTGCTTATGTTTCGCGTTGGCGTGAGTTTCGCGCAGATCACGGTGGCGCGCGTTTGGCGGGCAGAGACAAGATGATTTCAGCGCTCGAGGCCCTGCGTCGCAATTTTGAATTGATCGACACTCAGTCGCAGCCTTCGGTTCAGTCGCTGAAGATTTCTAATCGAGGAGGGTTCTTGAGCCTGTTCTCGACGCATCCTTCGCTCGAGGAGCGAATCGAGCGACTAGAGACTGCAACCTTGCTGTAATTCTGACTCGAGGGCTCTAACAGAGCGACTACTCCGTCTTTCGTGATCGATCTCTGAAGGTCGACCTCTTGCATCGGGGCTAGCTCGATGGAGATCGCTGCATGAGAGTCGATGTTTCGAATGCTTTAAGCCCAACTTGTGCTGATTGCATGAGTCGCGATGTGGTGGTGATCGAACCTCGTCGCCCTTTAATGGAGGCTGCCCGACTCATGCGAGAGCTTGATGTCGGAGCGATTCCTGTGTGCCAGGGTTCGCTTGCGCTTGCAGGCCTTGCGGGAATGATCACAGACCGCGATATCGTGGTGCGTGTGATTGCCGAGGACCTCGACTGTGAGCGAGTGGAAGTGGGCGAAGTCATGAGCAGTCCCGTGATTTATTGTTTTGAGGATGAATCTCCTTGGCAGGCCCTGCATCTGATGGAGCAGCATGGCGTGAGGCGACTTCCTGTCGTGGCCCGGCATGAAAAAAGTATTGTGGGCTTGGTGTCGATGTCGGATCTATCCCAAATCGAAGTGATCGATCATATGCCGCAGAAGTGGAGTGAGCGTGTGGTTCAAGTTATCGCGGCTCATCAGCGGTGGCGAATGCTTTGAGTGATCGCATTCGCTTGAGAAGTGCCTCTCTTGAAGCGGTTCTCGACCACTCAGAATGACCATAGGGGCGAAAAGCCGATGAGCGCTCGAGCTTTTCAAGCCAACGCTCATTCAGCGGCTCGATCAGCGACCGGCGCTCGTCTTCTGAGCAAAGCCGACCCAGCGCCACTGTTCCTTCAGATTTCATCGGGGTCAGTCCTGGAGTGGTGTCAGCAGGTTTGCTGGAGGGCTGAGAACGTTTTCGGCCGACATAAAAACCCGCCAGCGCGAGAGCCACTCGTACCGGAGTCGCAGCCGAGTAAGTGTCAAGCCGAGCGGTGGGAGCAACCTGGCTGAGGGCTTCGAATAACTCGAGACTCCAGAGGTCAGGGCAGCTCTTGGGATCGTAAAAGTCCCAGTAAATTAGTTCGGGCTCTGAGAATTGGATCTGGCCCCGTTGGGCTTTTTCGAGAAAAGTTTGAAAATCGCCCGGGTGCAAAGTCCAGTGGTGACCTGGAGGAGAGCGCACCGATCCCGCATCAAGCAATTGGTGGAGATCACGGCTAGAGTCGCTAAGAAATTCAAATGAACTGAGATTCGCTAAGGCTTGTCTTAAGCCCGCCAATTGGTTCTCGAAACTGTGGATCTGAAGCAGTCGTTGGCATGAAGAGTGGTGCGCAAGCTGCCAAGCGAGAGCGCTATTGGCTGCTAGGCCCATGCCGACGTCCCAAAGAACCAAGGGGCCCTTGTCCGAAATTTGAAGGCGCTCGTGCAACCCCGAGGGTTCGAGGTAAATCGACTGCGCTTCGCTCTCAGGACCAATGCGCGAATGCATGGCCTGCTGAGTGATGGGGTCGATCAGCGTTCTTCCCTTCCAGCACTCCTGAACTTCAAAGCGAGTCATGGTGAATAGCGCCTGAGTCGTAAGCTATTGGCCAATACTGAAATCGAGCTCAAGGCCATGGCAGCACCGGCGATTGCTGGGTTGAGACGAATCTGCCACATGGGAAAAAGAACCCCGGCAGCAATGGGAATTCCCAGAAGATTGTAAAAAAATGAGACGGCTAGATTTTGGCGAATCGTGCGCAGGGTGGCGCGTGAGAGCTTGATGGCCTGACAAAGATCAGCAAGCTTTCCACTCATGAGCACCACCTGGGATGCCTCGAGCGCGATGTCGCTTCCCCCACGCAAAGTGA
>JBDLQW010000077.1:0-5352 GCA_039800365.1 Pseudomonadota bacterium | reverse complement strand
AAAGCGCTCTCCTCGGCGAGCCAAACGAGGAATTTGCTCGAAAAAATCCCCAACAAAAAATCGCGACTGCGACTCGGGGGTAGCCGAAGACTCGGTCAAGCCCCCACAAGCCATCCCGCCGTTGATCTCGGCGTTTCGCTTTGCCCAATCCAGAGTCGGACGCGATAAATCGACGGTCGTTACCGACCGAGCCCCTCCTCGCCAAGCAGCCACGCTGAGGCTACCGGTGTAGGCGAAGGTATTCAGTACCGATCGCCCTTGCATCTGTCCTGAGCACGCCAGCCACCGACGTAAAGGCTCATGATCTAAGAAAAGGCCAGGATGCCGAGACTCCAAAAGCCGAATCTCGTACTCCAGTGCGACTTCACCCCAGCGCTCGTAAACTCCAAAAGCCTTCGGAGGCGTTTGTCCCCATAAAACCCTGGGTTGATCAGGAACTCCTTGGCGCGGCCGAGTGAGAACAATGGCCCCCACAAAACCCAAGGGCTCATAAAAGTCTCGAGTGATTTGAGACAATTCCTCAAGCGAAAGTGGGGCATGAGGACCTTCCCATTCGGTTACCCACAGATAGGCGCCATAACCATCCACTGCCCAAGCCGCTAAGGGGTGTCCTGGCGAGACCTCGCCGGGCCCGTAAAAAAGCCTTAAAGCCCCTGAGGGGCTGAACGAAGGGGCTCTTAAGGCCCATGCTTGTCTTAAGACCGACGACATTGCGCAACCCACTCTGAGAAGTCTTGAGGCCAGGGACTTTCGAAACTCTCTCCGGTTGGAAGGGCCAGAGATCGTGCATGAAGCGCCACGCGCCCAATCGCAAGCCCTGGTTGGTGGCCGCCAGCCTCCGCGAGCTCTGAAGCGCCCGTGTAGCGAGTATCTCCCAAAATGGGAAATCCCGACTTCGAAAGATGCACTCGAATCTGATGGCGCCTTCCCGTCACAGGACGGGCACGCCCCAGAAACACTGGAACTGAAAAGCTCGAAAAACGCTCCAGCACCTCGAATTGCGTGACCGAGGGTTTTTCTTCTACGGGTAAGTCCACTCGAAATACCGGAAGACGCGGGTGCCCCGCAGCCAAAAACTCGTAGCGTTTGGTCACCGAGTGCTCAGAAAACCAGAGGCACGCGCGCTGGTGCGCATCGGCCGATCGAGCAAAAAGCAAGACCCCGGAAGTCTCTTCATCGAGACGATGCACCACCCAGGCGTCACCATAGCGCTCTCGAAGCCACTCGATAACGACCGGCTGATCAGATCTCCCGGGCACACTCAACCAACGAGCCGGCTTATCCACTACCCACCACTCGCGAGTCTCGGCCAAGAGCCGGGGTTCAGATCGAGAATACTCCATACCCATGCCCTAGCGAAGTTCGGGGCCCGCGCCAAGTGCCAGAACCCTTCGGGAACGGATTGCCCGAAAAAGGCTTTTATGCGATCGCTTAGCGCCAAATGACTTACGTGAATTTAGCCTTCTATAAATTCGTAGAGCTTCAAGATCTAACCGCCCTTCGAGCCAGCCTCAAAGAGTTCTGCATCGCACGCGGTTTGAAAGGCACGATCTTGATTGGCCACGAAGGAATCAACTGCACGATCGCCGGATCTCGTCAGTCGATCGACGAACTTAAGAGCCACCTCGACTCAGACCCGAGGTTCTCGATGCTGCCTTATAAAGAAAGTGTCTCAGACCACCAGCCCTTCACGCGCATGCTGGTGAAAATCAAAAAAGAAATCATCGCTTTTGGAATTGATGTTCATCCCGCAACCCACCGCGCTCCAAGCGTGACTCCGGAAGTCTTGAAACAATGGCTCGATGAGGGGCGAGATCTGATCTTGCTAGACACCCGCAACGACTACGAGACTCTCACCGGAAAATTCAAAAACGCTCATGAGCTGCAGATTCGCACCTTCCGAGCGTTTCCAGAGAAAGCCAAAGAGCTTCCAGAAGAATGGAAAGATAAGACGATTGTCAGCTATTGCACCGGGGGTATTCGGTGCGAAAAAGCAGCCCCCTACTTGCAACAAATCGGCTTCAAGAACGTCTATCAGCTTGAGGGCGGAATTCTGAAGTATTTTGAAGAATGCGGAGGAGCCCACTACGAGGGGGAGTGTTTTGTTTTCGATTATCGAATCGGACTAAACCCAGGCCTTCACGAAACAGAAACAGCTCATTGCCCGATTTGCCAGTTTCCGGTGACTGCCGAAAATCAAAAGCTCGACACTTACGTTGCCGGAAAGCACTGTCCGAACTGCGTCAGCTCGGTAAAAGCCCCTCAAACCGCATCAGGCTAGAAAAGCCCTTATAGCTTGGGGGCGTACCAGAGGTGAAAATCAGGAACCGGCGCTTGAGGCGAGCCCCTTCCTGGAGCGCTAATAGACCCACTTCGGCGATACTGTTTCCATTTCTGCAAATCTCGAAGGCGATAAGCATCGAGCACAGCAGCGAGTTGCGCCACGGTCAGGCGGAGGCCAGTTGCCTGAAATGACGCATCATCCTTTCTCTGTGCCTCATCAGCTAAGACTTCACCTAGATTGTCTAAAACCGTAATCGTCTCCAGAACCCGAGGGCTCATGTTTAGGGGAAACTTCTTCTTCAAAAGATCCGAAAACAGCGGCCATCGTCGAGCGTTCCAGACGACCGTCTTCTTGATTAAAGACTCGAGATCTCCTTGCAATCGATAATCATGGTCATCAGCCCAAGCATAAAACCGATCTAACACAGCATCTTTGTACCGATTGAGGCGAATGCGAGCCAGATCACGCCACTCCGCCAGCACCTCGAATCGAGGATCAATGTCTAAATCTGAAGGTAGAAACGAACGCTGAACGTGAATCCCGAGGCGATCTAAAAAGTCTCGATTTTTGGGTTCGATTCGACTCAAGAATAAGGGCACCTGAAACTGTCGCTCACTTGCGTTTTGAAAGGCCTCGAAAACGATCTCGGTGCAAAACAATTCGCTGGAATCATCCAACCTCATTCCGAAGTCATAGGGAACAGCGCCGATGGGAGTCTTCTGGGCTTTTCTGAGCCTTTGGTACTCTAGGGCCGCCGCCGCCTCCGCAAGCTGTTGATCCTGAGCAGAACGCGCACGAAGCGCCATCACCCGGAAGTTTCCATCCTTGGCATACTCTTCATAAGGGCGAATCGTACTACCTACTTCAATATGAGCCTCCATGACCCAGGCCTTACGAGTGGACGGCTCAACGTAAACAAAAGCCACATGACTGAACTGACCATCGACCTGAGCCATGCGGGCAATGGCAGCGCTTGCAAAGGCATTTCCTCGCGAGACCAAAAGATCTCCTGACTTCAAATCTTCGACGGCAAGTGCAGATCGCCCTTCAGAAAGCTGCAAGTACGGCGCCTGGCCTGCTAAATAGGGTGCTGGATTCTTCGGATCGTAACGTAGCAGACCTACCGAATGCTCGGCCAGATACTCCTCGGTGTAGCGTAGCACCCGATTCAAATCACGAGCGCGGTCGACACACCCCTCAGATAATTGACCTACTTGAGTCCAAACCTGCAAGCGATCGCGCAACTCCTGACGGGCCAAAAAAAACGCCCGAATCCAGACTGATGCCTCACGCTTGAGCTCCTCGCGATTCTCCCGCTGAGGATCGAGCTCCAAAATATCTTGATACGCCCTAGAAAAAATGGGTTCGCACTGTTGAACATCGAACTCCGACGACTTGAGCTTCTCTCGAAGCCCCGTGATCCAAGAGCCCAGACCTTGATACTGGCTTTCAACCTGTGCCGGATTTCTCGCTCTGCGGAGCGTTCCTTTCCACTGAAGTACGCCGGCGCCAAAAAGCATCGCCACCGCAATCGTCGAACCAACTACCCGCCCCTTTTTTGTTCGCATCAGGCTCATAGCCCTAGGGTATCAGCCAAGCTGAGAAGCTACCAAGGCCCATCCACTGATGGGCTCCCATAACCTGGCGCTAGCGTCAAAGATTCGACAAAAGTGAATACATCGAACCGAGATTCGCCGACCTCCAAATCCCCCAAACCGGAACGAGCGTCGGAGTGCCGCGAATCAAAGACACCTTTCCGAAGTGACGGGTCAAGAAAATCGAATTCATCGTGGTGAGTCCCAACTCGAGACCTGCCCTCGACCAAAAGCTCTCGCCACCAATGATACGACTTTCCATGAGGCGAACAACGGCGTCCTTGGCATGCGTGACGGCGCAATCCAGTTCATCAGCCCCGCCGAGAAAAATGCCTTCAAGTTTTCCATCGGCATCGCGGTCGCAATAATCTAAAAGTCCTTCCATCGAAGCGGCAATCAAGGTCAGCAAATCAAGGTCACCGGAGTTCATCCAGCCCGGCGCCTCGGCAAGCTCGGGCAGCACTTTCATGAGCGCAGGCTCACAAGACTTTGCCCAGCCCCAGCTTTGACACGACTCAAAGGTGCGAGGAAAATGGGTCTTCAGCAACTCGGGCAGTCGCTTTTGCAGCAAAGACCGAGAGATCACCCCGGGCCGAGGAGCATCGATTGCGAGCTCCGCTAGTCCCGCCGATGAAAGATCCGCCAAGTAAGCTTCAGTGTGATCTGACAACGTAAACGCCATATAGAATACAGCACTCAAGGCCTTTTGATCTAAGAGCACCGAACTTCTTGGAAAAAAATTCCACAAAGACCCGAGCACTTCCTCGATCGCATTTCGCTCTTCAGGAGTATCCCGCAACACCCAAAGCTCGCCCCCCATCGCCAGAAGGCGCGAGAGGCCTTTCAATCCCAGTCCAGAAATCGCAAACCGAGATTCACCCTCCAGCGAAAGCGCCTCGCCTCGTATTTTTCGCTGAAAATTCGTGACTAAGCGGTCCCAAACTTCAATGGCTTGCAAAGCCGAAGCTAGCAAACTTAAGACCTCATTCGACTCCTCTGAGAGCGACGCTGCGATCCAGCCATCCTGATCCTCATCAAAAGCTCGAAACACTTCCGAGGCCAGCTCCGAGAAATACGCAAGCTCAGTGAATCGTCTTCCAGAGAACGGCACCGCCTCGCCTCCCCAACGAAGGCTCTTCAGACGAAGCGCCCAGCGCAAAGATTCAGGAGCTTGAGCCGGATACTCCCAGCGAGGTGCGACGCAATTCGTCCATCGTGAACCCAGGGGACAACGGCCCTGATTCATGAACTCAAAAAATTCAGGCATGCCACGCCACACCTTGATTTGGGCGCGCGCACTGACCGCAAAGAATCTCGAAATGGCCGAGGGATCGACGCGTTCACGAGTCGACTTCCCCCCTAATTTTTCGATCCATCCCAGTTGACTCTCGAAATCAGGGGGAAGCTTAGCCCCCAGCGCGTTCATCATTTCGATCCAATGACGTGTGCCAATGCCCTGCAGACCAGGTTGCT
>JBDLQW010000076.1:0-14544 GCA_039800365.1 Pseudomonadota bacterium | reverse complement strand
AAAGAAGCTCGACGACACGAGTATTCACGGCCATCCACTCGGTAAGCGAGTAGCGAGGTACACTGAGTTTGAGCGCGCTGGGTTCAGCCCAGTCCTTCGGAAGCCCTGCCCGTTCAGCGAGAGCCACCGCCGCTGCAATGACTGCCGCAAGCTCATTGTCGTTCGTGAGGGGCTTAACGGCCGCTACCGAGAAATAAAGCTTCCCGCCTGGTAGTGCGAACACTGGGGGGGCCTCTCCTCGCCGAATTCGAAAAAAGGCGAGCTCGAGTTCACGGTTCCACCCCAACTGCTGGGCAAGCGAAATAAACCGCTCCTCTAGAAAGGGGTCCTGACGAAGGTCCATTAAAGTTTCTATGGTCGAGGCCCATTGGGTTCCGACTTGATTCTCCGCAATTTGGCGCTCAAAAGGCGTCATTTCCCGCTGATGTTCCACGGTGGAACAACCAGAACTGGTAATGACCAGCGGCGCCATGAGCAGCGCAGTCCAGCTGATAGTCTTCTTATTCATTGCCTTCATCGAAATTTCGAGAGTAGCTTAGCCTCATTTTCCAGAACTCAAGAATGAACGAACTCTGGGGAACATCACAATAGGAAAGGACACTGACATGAAGTTGAACGGTTTTTTTCAGAAGTTGACCTCCACCTCGGCAGTCGCTTTTTTGGGCTTAATCCTAAGCTCCTCGATTCAAACCTCACAGGCCACGGAGTTCGTACTCAATACCTCTGAGCTTCAGGCGATGACTTTGGTTTCTCCGCTAAACGTCATTAACTGGAAGGTGGGAGATTCGATGTCCTACCAAGTGAGCATGGGCTTTTTTGGAAAAATGGGCACCTCGGTGAAGTCCGTCAGTAAAGACGAAGGCGACTCGATTTGGATTCACCAGGAGCTGAACTTATCCGTTCAAAAAGAAGTGATTGATATTCAGCTGTCGAAAGCTGACGGAAAAGTGCTGAAAATGATTCGAAACGGAAAAGAAATGCAGATGCCTGATGATAAGCTAGAGATCATCTCGCAGGACTATGCCGAAGTGACTGTGCCAGCTGGAAAGTTTCAGGCCATTCATATTTTGGCTAAAAGCACCCAGTCATCCAAAATTGAACTGTGGGCAAACCCCAGTCAAACGGCGATGGACGGAGGCCTCAAGCAGATCGTGGCTACTCAGTTTGGCGACCTGACCATGGAGCTCACCTCTTTCAAGCGGAATTAAAACCCACCGAAAGAACCAAAAAAGAAAAGGCCGGCTGGGTTGAGTCCAGCCGGCCTTTTTTAATTGAGATGATCGATTTCTCAACCCAGGCTCAGGGCAGAATTCGCGATTTCCAAGTGAGATTGGCCTTCCAGAAACAAGTCTCTCTGATCAAGAGCACTCAAAATTCGAGCACAAATCTGATCGAAATCTTCGGGACGATGTAAGAAATCCAGATCATCGCTAGGAATGATCAGCTTTTTCCCCTGGTCATAACCCTCCATCCACTCATCATAGTAACGATTTAAGTTACTCAGATAATCATCTGGAATGCCCTTCTCAAAATCTCTTCCTCGCTTTGCGATTCGTTCTTTTAGCTTCGGCAAAGACTTCTTCAAGTAGATGACCAAGTCAGGCGGCGTCAGAAACGACGCCATGGTCGAATAAAGCTCGAGATAATTTCGATAATCCCGCTCGTGCATTTGCCCCTGTTCGAACAAATTTCGGGCGAAGATATTGGCATCTTCATAAATACTGCGATCTTGAATTGCGCTATCTGTTCCAGCTGTGACCTTTTGGTGGGCCTTAAACCGATGATTCAGGAAAAAGACCTGAAGTGGAAAAGACCAACGCGACATATCGGCATAAAAGTCAGCCAAATACGGATTATCGGCGACGCACTCAAAATGAGGAGCCCAACCAAAGCGCCGTGACAGCATCTGGGTCAGCGTTGTTTTTCCTGTGCCGATATTTCCAGCAATCGCGATAAAGATTTTTTGACTAAACACCTTTCCCCCTTGAGCCGGAGAATCCAGCAGAACAGGTCTTAGGTTGCTAGTTCCCCTCGGTCAAGAACTTGCGCACAGCAGAAGACTCACAGAATCATTTCTTCGAGCTGGAAAATCCCTCAAGCGAAGACCGCGACTCGAGCAGGGCAGAAGACCACCACTCTAAATCAAGCCCTGAATCACCGACCAATCGTTGGTAACTCTTGGGAAACAAATTTAAAAATCTCCGCGCCTCTCCCTCCAGTGCGGGGCTATGGTGCAACGCGGCCAAAATCTCCCACCCCGTCCGATCCGACCATTCCTCTGGATTTCGAATCTGAGTCCACGAGATCCATTTCTTTGCTGCAGCGCTCTGCCCCGATCGCCAGAGGCCCTCTGACAACCATGCCCGCAAGTGAGGTCGACGTTTCTGCTCAGGTGAAAACCCCTCCCACGCCGCAAGAAGCTCGCGCATTCCCTCACTTCGCTCGCCCCGGGACATCATCAGATGCCCGAGCCAGAAACGAAGCTCGGGCTCAAAAGGATTCAGCCGATAGGCCGTGCGAAAGGTCTCCGTCGCAAGATCGACATGACCACGCAATAGCTCGATCTGCGCTTTTCTGACCAAGGCATCAAGAACCTGATTTTCCTCGGACAGCACCCTTTCAAAGCGAACTAAGGCGGCTGAAAAATCGCCCCCCGTCAGGGCCTGAAGACCCGCATGATAATTTCTCGCACCTTCGCCCGTTTGAAATACCCGAGAAATCACCCGAACCCGCTCTCGTAGACGCGCACGATCGGCTTCACGCGAAGTCAGGGCATAGCTCGACAACAAGGTTCGGCACGCCTCCTCACGCCTGCCCTGCAGCAGCATCAGTGATGACAAATCGACGGCCACTGAGGCCGACGACGGGTCTTTTTCCCAGATTTTTTTTAGGTGCAGGAGCTGCTCTCCTCGATCTTCAGGGCGAACCCTCCAAGCCTCGACCGCCAGACCGGGGGGAGATGCCAACGCCCTAAAAGGTGTCAGCAGCCCCCCAAGAGCGGCCACCAGGCTGAGCGCCAAAAACCTACCGCACCCGACACCACCACTAGCTTCCTCGACACCGCCACCGTTGGCCGGTACTCTTTTTCTCATGTCTCGAAAACTCCTCTGGGGCCTCAAAGCTCTGGCAATCCTCATACTGATTCACGCTGGAGATCGAGCGAGTCTTGCCGATGAGGTGGAGTCAAAAGAAGCATTTCCCCCGATTGAAGCGCAAGCGTTCGCGGTAACTATCGAAAAAAAATCTACGACTGGAAGAGTCTTACTGCTCCAAAGCGACGGGCAGGTCCCCCTCGAGGGACAGCTGGTGCTTCTCAAGGACCCAGAAAGCCGCAGGGTCGCCCTACGAACCCGAAAGCTCTTCACCGATCAGCGCTTTGCCGCGCAAATCGTTCGAGAGTATGAACCAGGACCTACACTTGCCATTGGCGATCGACTCCAAGCGATCATTAAGCTGAGAGACCTTGACCTTGAGGAGCCCAAGGTCACTGCCGTGCCCCCAGACGACCTGGATCTCATCTTAGATCAACGCCGAAACATCTTAAGCCCAGACGAGGAACTTGAACTCAAATCATTGGCAGTCGATGAAATTGAAGAACGCGAACGAGAGCGTTCAGGTCTCTTCTACCGTCTCGCCGCGATTCGACTACCTGGGTTTGAGCAAGGAGGTCTTTACAGCCTGGGCTCTGGAATTCGTTTTTCGAAAACGATTGCCTATCCGCTGTTTTTTTACAGCTCAGGAATGCAAGATTCGGCCGCTCTAGATGCGACTGTTCTTTTTACCGCTCTCAGCGGGTACACTCCTGCCCAAGACGACAATGACGCCTTTTCACTGCTGCCGTTGAATGTCGCTGCCAAGTACACTTTGTATCCAACAGACGGCTTTGGTGTTTTTGGATACTTGGGCCTGACAAAAACTCTGATCATCGCCTCAAAGGGCGAGGAGCCCGAATACTCTGAAGCCATTACCCGGCTTTCGTTCATGCAGCCCGCCTTTGGGGTGGGCGCCAGCATCGAGATTGGGCCGCAGTGGTGGGCGCAACTCGAGTTGGGAACCGACCAAATCGGTCTCAATCTTGGAATTAAATTTTAGGGAGGCTCGGTGAAACGCATCCTCGTGACTCTTGGGTATCTTGCCTTAGCCTCTTGTGGAGTGAAGGGCCCCCCTCTGCCTCCCGTACCTTCCAGTGCCGAGCAGTCTGACCGTCAGGCGTTCTCTACCCCGGCCCCAACGCCGACCCCCTCGTCTCAACCAGGAGCGGAACCATGAGCCGACCTCTCGACTTCTTTGGCTACCAAAACGGACAACTCTCTGCGGGCGGCATTGAGCTCTCAGAAATTACAAAGAAAGTGGGCACTCCTGTTTACGTGTACTCTGCCGATGGCTTCCTTAGCCCGCTTCAAGCGCTTCAAAAGGGGCTTTCACCTCTTCGCGAAAGCACCATTTGCTACGCCGTAAAGAGTAATTCATCTCTGGCAATCCTGAAGCTCTTGGGGTCTGCCGGAGCCGGAGCAGATCTCGTTTCCGGGGGAGAACTTTACCGTGCGAAGCTTGCCGAAATCGCGCCTGAGAAAATCGTGTTTTCTGGAGTCGGAAAAACCGCGGAGGAAATTCTCTCTGGCCTGCGTTACGGTCCAAACGGAATCTACTCGTTTCACGTCGAGTCGATTGAGGAATTGAAGCTCATCCAAGAGACCGCCAAGCGCCATCAATTAACAGCTCGAGTGGCCTTTCGGCTAAATCCCAATATCAATCCGAAGACTCACCCCTACATCAGCACCGGGCTCAAGCGAAACAAGTTCGGTCTACAGCGTGAGGAGCTCCTCGAAGCAGCAAAGCTGTCCGTAAATATGAGCCATGTTCAACTCTGTGGCCTGAGCATTCACATCGGAAGTCAACTCCTGTCTCTCGACCCCCTGAAGGAAGCGTTCTTGGCTTTGTCGCAGGTCATCGGCGATGTCGAAGCAATCATTTCAAGGCCCCTCGAGTTCGCTGATCTCGGAGGCGGCGTAGGCGTGTCTTATGAGCTCAAGGGCCCCCGCCCTCCGCGGCTCTCTGACTATACGAAACTCATCGTTAAAGCCTTCGGGGCGCGATCGGTGTTCAAATCTCGACTGCGAGTTTTAATTGAGCCGGGAAGAACTCTTTCTGCCAACGCGGGTGTCCTGGTCACCCAGGTCCTTTTCAGGAAACATCGCCGCAAAAAAGATTTTCTGATCGTCGACGCGGGAATGAATGACTTGATTCGCCCCGCGCTCTACCAAAGCAAACATGCCGTGGTTCCAGTTCGAAGGAACTCGCGAGGAAAGTCCTTTCCAACCGACCTTGTGGGCCCCGTTTGTGAGAGCTCGGATTGTTTTGCGTCAGAAATTCCCCTGAGCTCTCAACTACAGGCCGGCGATCAGCTCGCCCTGCTGAGCTCGGGAGCGTACGGCATGAGCATGGCGGGCACCTATAATAGCCGAGTGCGCCCAGCCGAGGTTCTCATCAAGGACGGACAGTGGCGTGTGATCCGGGATCGCGAGACGCTCGAGGATCTGGTACGAGGTGAACACCTATGAGTCGACCTCTCCGCGGAATTCTTACGGCGCTCGTCACGCCTTTTGACGAAAAAGGTGAAATCGATTGGGCCTCTTGGGAACGGCTCATCCGAGACCAAATCGCAGCAGGCGTAGACGCCGTTGTTCCGTGCGGAACCACTGGCGAATCTCCCACTTTAAGGCGCCAAGAAAAATGCGCGCTGATCGAATCGGCCATTCGAATTTGTAAAGACAGCTCGGTTGCCGTTTTAGCAGGAACGGGCAGCAACTCGACACCTGACACCGTTGAGTTTTCCTCTTGGGCATCTCAGGCCGGAGTCGACGGGGTTTTAGTAGTGACCCCGTACTACAACAAACCCTCGCAAGCGGGCCTTTACGACCATTTCATCCAGGTGGCTCAAGCCGTTAATTGTCCGGTGATTCTTTATAACGTCCCAGGACGCACCGGAGTGGGAATCTCTCCGGAAACCGTTGCCAAGCTCGCTCTGAATCCGAAAATTCGCGCGATCAAAGAGGCTTCGGGGAACGTCGCGTTTTCCTCTGATATTCTGGACGCCTGTCGGAGCGCGGGGACTTCAATTGAAATTCTCTCAGGTGACGACGCGACTTACCTCCCAGCGCTTGCCGTGGGCGCTACCGGCGTGATCTCGGTAGCAAGCAATCTCTTTCCTCGAGCCATGGTCGAGATGAAAAACGCCTGGAATGCCAAGCAACCCGATCGAGCTATGGAGCTCCATCAGCAGTATTATCCCCTATTTCGGGATCTGTTTATCGAGTCGAATCCCACCCCCATTAAAACCGCTTTATCTTGGGTGGGAATGGGTTTGCCTCAAGTTCGCCCCCCACTGAATCCGCTGTCTGAGTCGAGTCTGAAGCAACTTCAGGCATCTTTGGTGGCTTGTGGATTCTCTCGCCAAGGAGGAACCCGATGAGCCGCGAACTCGCATCAATTTCAGTCATCGGCTCGAGAGGCAAGATGGGACGTGCACTGGCCCATCTGATGGAAGGTGAGTTCCAGAGTCGAGTACGACTTCATCTGGCGATCCACTCAAGATCACCCCAGGAAGACTGGCTCGATGCGCTTTCGAGCGATGCTTGGGTCGACTTTTCTCTACCAGAGGGTATTCAACGAATTCATGCCGTGATCACTCGAGCGCTGGAGCTTCAGCCTACGGCTCGCATTCCTGCTTTGATCATCGGCACCACTGGTCATAGCGAAGCTGACCGAAATTTAATTCAGGATCTCGAGAAGAAAACGTTGGTACTTCAGGCCTCGAACTTCTCACTGGGAGTGCTCATCCTCCGCAAAGCTTTGGAATTTGCCTCACCGATGCTTGCAGATTCAGGATTTAAGCCTACGCTCATCGAGACTCATCATATCCAAAAAAAGGATGCGCCAAGCGGAACAGCGCTAACCCTGACGCACTCAACACGGGGTCTGAGTCTCGAGAAAATCCACAGCATCCGCGCGGGCGAAGTGGTGGGAGATCACGAGGTCACCTTTCATGGCGCCGGCGAACAGGTTTTTTTCGCGCATTACGCCAGGACACGTGACATCTTCGCACGTGGAGCCCTTGAAGTGGCCCTATGGCTCGCTCAAAAACGAACCTTTGCTCCAGCCGCTACAGGCAATGTTTCTTTAGATGATTTTTTTGAGGAGAAATTCAAATGCATCACGCCTTCGAAGTAACTCGCCGCCTCTCGCAACTCCCCCCTTATCTTTTCGCGAGAATTGACCAGATCAAGCAGGAGGAAATTCGCAAAGGCCGGAAACTGATTGCTCTGGGCATCGGCGACCCCGATCTTCCCACCCCAGATTTCATTATCCGACGGCTCGAAAGCGCCGCGAGGAACCCTGAAAATCATCAGTACCCTTCGTACTGGGGGATGTTGGAATTCCGAAGGGCCGCTGCTCGCTTTATGGAGCGGCGGTTTCAAGTTCGAGTGGACGCAGAAAAAGAAGTGCTCGCTTTGATTGGATCAAAGGAAGGCATCGCCCATATTCCTTTGGCCTTTGTTAATCCGGGTGAGGCCACCCTTGTTCCCGATCCCGGATATCCGGTTTACCATTCGGCAACCTTATTCGCTGATGGCGTGCCACTGCACTTCACCCTAAAAAAGGAGAACGACTTTCTCCCTGACTTTGCCGAGCTCGAGGCCCTCGTAAAGAAAGGCCCCAGGGCAAGGCTGCTTTTTCTCAATTATCCGAATAACCCTACCGGCGCGACAGCATCAGTTCCTTTCTTTTCCGAAGTGGTACGCTTTGCCAAGAGGCATGACCTTTTAGTTTGTCACGACAACGCCTATTCCGAAGTTTTCTTCGATCAACAGCCTCAACCTAGTTTTCTAGAGGCTCCCGGAGCGAAAGACGTTGGTATTGAGTTTCATAGCCTCTCGAAAACCTTCAATATGACGGGTTGGCGGGTGGGTTTTGCGGTGGGCAATCCCAAAATCATCGAGGCGCTAGCCAAAGTGAAGACCAATATCGACTCGGGGGTTTTCAACGCCTGCCAGGAAGCTGGAGTTGAGGCACTTGACCACTATGAGCCTTTCTGTAACGAGCTTCGCTCAATCTATCAGCGACGCCGCGATATTCTCGTTCCAGCCATTCAAGACTCTGGACTTCGCTGCAATCTTCCAGCAGCCACCTTTTACGTCTGGGCGCAGCTTCCCGCTGGAGCCTCTTCTGAACAGTACGTCCTCGACTTGATCCGGGCTAAAGGGGTGGTCAGCACGCCAGGAACCGGCTTCGGCAAGGCGGGCGAGGGCTTCGTACGCTTCACGCTATGCAGTGATGAAACTGTCTTGAAACAGGTTGCGAAAATCTTACGAGGCTCGGTATAACTCGTTTAGATCAAAGGACGATTTATGAACATCTATGTTTGCATCAAGCAAGTTCCAGACACCGAAACCAAGATCAAGCTCAACACTGACTCTTCGGGAATCGATACGACGGGCATTAAGTGGATCATGTCGCCTTACGATGAATTCGCCGTTGAAGAGGCCCTTCGCCTTCGCGAGAAAAACCCCGGAAGCACTGTCACGGTGGTTTCTGCTGGACCCCTTCGCGTCGTCGAGACGCTTCGAACCGCGCTTGCCATGGGTGCCGATAACGCCATTCATATCGACAGCCCTGAGAGCGCCGATAGCTATCGGGTCGCCAAGGCGATCGCAGCCGCGTTAAAAAAAGAGCCGCAAATTGATATCGTATTCGCAGGAAAAGAAGCCATCGATGATGGAGCCGCTCAAGTCAGTCAGCTAGTTGCTGAAGGCCTCGGAATTCCCTACGTCACCGTGGTTTTGAATGCCGAGTACTCGGCAGGATCAGTCAAGTGCCGCCGTGAAGTCGAGGGCGGCGCTATTGAGGTCGTAACAACGCCACTGCCCGCATTGATCGCCGCACAGAAGGGTCTCAATGAGCCCCGGTACGCAAGTCTTCCCAACATCATGAAGGCCAAGAAAAAGGAAGTGAAGGTCCTGAAAGAGGCCGATCTGGGCGTGAGTGATGCCGATCAGAAAATTCGCTACAAAAACTTCCAGCTTCCACCGCCGAAACAGGCGGGAAAAAAGATCGCAGGTGATCCTGCGACCCAAGCAAAAGAACTAGCTCGACTCCTTCGTGAAGAAGCAAAGGTGATCTGACATGGCTAAAGTACTAGTAATTGCAGAACAGCGTGATGGTCGTTTGAAGAAAACCACTTTCGAGCTCCTCGGGGCATCTGCCTCAGCCGGGAACGAAACCCATGCGATTCTATTAGGAGACGGCATTCAGGGTCTTGCTGCGGAGCTTGCCCATTATGGTGCCCAGACTGTACATGTCGCTAATGATCCAGGGCTGAAGCACTACACCGCCGAAGCCTATGCCCAAGTCATTGTTAGCCTTGCCCATGCACTTCAGCCCGAAGTGATCGTGGCAACCCATTCACCCACCGGACGCGACCTGATGCCCAAGGTGGCCGCGCGGCTGGGTGTTGGCCTTGCTAGCGACTGCGTTGCTGCGTCGTTTGAGGCGGGCAAGCTTAAGGTTCGCCGTCCCCTTTATGCGGGCAAGGCTACTGCCGAAGTTGAATTTGTCGGCGCAGGCCCGCAGCTAGCTACAGTCCGTGCAAATGCTTTGGGCATTCCCAAGCCGGACACCTCGAAATCGGCTTCAATCCAAAACGTCACGGTAGCCCTTTCAGGGGTCAAAACCACGGTCAGCGAAGTGGTTCAGGGTCAAGCAGGACGCCCTGATGTCACTGAAGCATCGATTGTCATTTCAGGCGGACGCTCTCTTAAGAATGCCGAGAACTTTAAGATTCTAGAGGAGACCGCAGATGTGATTGGCGCAGCAGTTGGCGCCTCTCGCGCCGCCGTAGATGCGGGATTCAGACCTCATCGCGATCAAGTGGGACAGACCGGTAAGGTCGTTTCTCCTAACCTGTACATTGCCTGCGGCATTAGTGGCGCCATCCAGCATTTGGCAGGAATGCGCTCGTCTAAGGTGATCGTTGCAATCAATACCGACCCTGAAGCCCCGATCTTTCAAGTGGCAGATTATGGAATTGTCGGTGATCTTTTCGCCGTCGCTCCTGCTCTGAAGGACGAGCTCAAGAAGCTAAAAGAACACTAAGGACTGGTGCAGGAGCGCCAAAAAACCAGCAGTTGAGGGTGTGATTTGTTCTGTTTAAACTGAAGGACAAATGATCACCTGGCAAACCTTTGTATTCCTCTTTGTCGCGTTAGCTGCATTCGGATATTCAGGATATCGCTTTAGTTTGCTTTTAAAGCTCATGCGATCTCAGAACGGAAAAGCACCCGTTCGCTGGGATCATTTGCCGGCGCGCGTCCTCGACACGGTCATTCATGTTCTCGGACAAAAGGCGGTTCTCAGAAAGCGCTTCATTGGTACGCTGCACACGATTATTTTCTGGGGATTCATCATCATCACGGTGGGAACCCTAGAGCAATTTGCCGCCACCCTCTATTCGTCGCTCAATTTTGAATTTATCGGTCAGGGTCCTTATTCCGCCCTGGTGCGCATTCAAGATGTTTTTACCTTTGCCATTCTGATTGCTGTTTTCGGCGCATTTTACCGAAGACTTGTGGTCAGACCAGAGGGGCTGGGCCAGTCTCGCGATGCCAATATCGTTCTCACGTTCACCGGAATGTTGATGGTGTCGATTCTGTTGATGAACGGATTTCATATCCTGGCGCAAAGCCCCTGGTACTCCGACTCCTTCATCATCTCGAAGCATGTCGCCAACGGCCTTTCCTCGTTAGCACTCGACTCACATGGCTACGAGGTTTTGGCTACCAGCTTTAAATGGCTGCACATGTTGCTCGTAATGGGGTTTGCCGCTTATATTCCCCACTCCAAGCATCTTCACATCATTGCCGCTGGCCCCAATACCTTTCTGCGACAACTACCGCGTGAAAAGGCGATGCGCCCCATTCGGTTCGAGGATGAGAGCATCACCCAGTATGGCGCAGCGAAGATCACCGACTTCAGCTGGAAGGATTCTCTGGATCTCTATGCCTGCACCGAGTGTGGCCGATGCCAGGACCTTTGCCCGGCATGGAACACCCAAAAGCCCCTGAGCCCCAAGCTTCTCATGCTGGACCTCAAGGAAAATCTTTATCGAAACCGCCCCGCGATCCTTCAAGGTAAGTCCGACGAGGTGGGCTCGGTGATGGATCAGAACATTACCGAGGATGTCATCTGGGCATGCACCAGCTGTCGCGCCTGCGAAGTGGCCTGCCCGGTCTTCATCGAGCAAACCGACAAAATCTACGACATCCGGCGAAACCTGGTGATGATGGAATCGAAGATGCCTGACGGCATTCAAACCATCTTCAAGAACATGGAGACCAACGCCACACCTTGGGCCTTTAGCTCGGCTGACCGAGGAAAATGGGCGGAAGATCTCACTGTCCCCACGATGGCTGAGAACCCTCAAATTGATGTACTGATTTGGGTGGGCTGCGCCGGCTCTTACGATGACCGAAACAAAAAGGTACTTCGCTCATTTGTGAGCGTCCTCAAGAAGGCTGGGGTTCAGTTCGCCATTCTCGGCAGCGAAGAGCAATGCACCGGGGATCCTGCTCGCCGAATTGGTAATGAATACCTTTATCAAACACTAGCTCAGGCAAATATCGAGACGCTCAATCGATACCAAGTGAAGAAAATCGTCACCGCCTGCCCTCACTGCTTCAACACGATCAAAAACGAGTACAAAGATTTCGGCGGAAATTACGAAGTCTTTCACCACTCGCAATTCATCGCTCAGCTCATCCGCGATGGGCGGCTCAAGCCATCTAAGGGAGTCGACGAGACCATTACCTTCCACGACAGCTGCTACCTGGGTCGCTGGAACAACGTTTACGAACAACCACGAGCAGTGATTGAATCCATCCCCTCAGCACGACTCGTGGAAATGCGACAAAACCACGACCAAGCCCTGTGCTGTGGCGCAGGCGGCGGTCGCATGTTCATGGAAGAAACCATCGGGAAACGTATCAACATTTCCCGCACAGAGCAGGCACTCGAAACGAAGGCCGGAATTATTGCGTCGTCATGCCCCTTCTGTATGACCATGATGACCGACGGCGTGAAATCGAAGGAAATGCTCGATAAAGTCAAAGTCCTCGATATCGCAGAATTGATGGATCAGGCGACCTAGCCCGACAACACCGTCTACTGGGCTTGATACCGGTACTTGGCTTTATAGCCGGGCGGCAGAAAGTCTTTGTGATGCGCAATAAAGCGCTTCAATGCGGTGTTCGCCAATTCAGACTGCGATAGCTTGGCGAACTTTTCCATTTCGGCCAGAGTCGTTGCAACACCCTCTTCCACTTCGAGAGTAATTTTCACCAGACCACCCTGCAGCTTATAATCTTCACGCATAGTGGCGATCACGATAACCCAAACGGCCTGATCCTCAACGAAAAAAGTACCGTAGCCCGCCCGCTATTTCCTTCCCCGGAGCAAGTCCTTCACCACCGAGTACATCACCGTGGGAAGTGCCTCGAGGCGAGGCACCTCGCGTAGAACACCGCGCCCTTTTCGTGCCATTTCGCGACAAAGAGGAAGACTCGAGCGCTCTTGTCCCATCTTCAACACCGACAAATGATGAAATCGTGGAGCCAAAAAAGCGGGATCACGGCCCGCAGTATACTTCCCGTCGGTTAAAAGCAGTGTGGCCGGAGGCCGACCGCGAATCCGAGATTCCATCTCTCGACTCATCTTGAGCGCCAACTTCACGCCTGACTCCAGATGCGTGTAGCCCTGTGCGGGCACATCCAGAAAGCGCTCCACCAACTCAAAAACCCCCAGACGCTCTTCGGGCGCCTTAAGTTCGCGCGCTTGATTTTCGAACGCCAAAATACCAATCGGATCTTCCGGAAACTGAAGCAACACCACCGACAGTGCGACTGCCGTCAACGCAAGCTTTTCACCCGTCATCGATAGGCTCGTATCTACCGCAAGGACCATTCCCTGAGAGCGCCGAGCCGAATATTCCATCCATAGATCAGACGGTGATACCCACCCTTGCGTGCGGATACCGGGAGCATTTTCGAGAGTCTCTTCGAGATCAAAATCTAGCCCATCCGCCCCGGGCGGAACTAAGTCGAGCGGCGCGCGCCGGACCTCGCGAGGATGCACCACGCTTCCCAACACCTCTCGCGCACGATCTAAGATCGCCTGCGCCGAAATCGCTCGCAAATGATTGCCTAGGCGCTGCATCGAGGGCTTGTTTTTGAAATCGTGATACCGAGTCGCAACATCCCAAGCGCTGGCCTGCGCAAGGTCTAATGAGTCATCCGGCTCGAAATCCATGCTCGAGCCAAACTGCTCCGGTGGAAAAAACTCGCTCGACTCAAGTTTTTGGAGCTTAAAAACACTCTCAAACGAACTCGCCCGTCGAGGCGACTGGTCTTCCCGCTGTGGCGAGTCCGTCAAAACTTTTTTTTTACGATCTCTAGGGGCTGATCCAACGAGGCTAGAACCTCAGCTACCCAGGCCTGCACCAAGGCCCGCACCTCGGCCTGAAGCCCGTGAGCGGCCTCGGTGTCTCTCTCAATCTCGATTCGTGTGGGCAAGGCCAAGAGGGCCGCTGCTAAAAAGGCCTCAGAAAAAGGCTTTTTCTCAAACCGCATCAGAGCAGAGGCGATCTCGGCCACCGCGAGCGCTGCCCGAACCGATGCCCCCCGTCGCACGCGCGGATGACCGCGTGTCAACCGAGCCAGCCGAACAGCTCCCAGAGCCAATCGCTCATCCTCACAGGACTCGCAGACAATAGCGAACTCCTGCTCTTCAGGTTGATACTCTAAAACCAAAAGCTCGAAGCGATCTAAGATCGCCTCACTCAAGTGAGATGTGGCCACGAACTCTTTTGGGTTTTGCGTGGCAATCACAGCAAACCCGCGCTCAGCACGAACTTCTCCCAGCCGAGGAACCATCACGAGCCGCTCATCAACAGCAGGAAGCAGAATGTTTTGGACGCCCTCGGGTAATCGATTCAACTCATTGATGAACAGGATTCCGCCCTGTCGCATGGCCTCAACCAGGGGTCCGGGAATAAAGCTCTTTGCAGAATACCCATGCTTTAAAACCAGGGGTGGATCGAACCACCCTGAAAGTTTTTGCTCCGAATAACGACCATCACCATCGATTCGAAAAACCGGTCGACCCAACTCGCGGGTTACCGCAAGCGCAAGATGCGTCTTCCCCACGCCAACGGGCCCCTCCAGCAAGAGGTTCCGGCCTGCAAGAACACAGGCACGAATCTTCAATAACTCCTCTTCGCGACCCACCAAACTTGGAGGGCTAATCTCAGTCTTAGTTTTTGCCGGTGTTCGACGAGCGCTCATCGCTTCGACTTTGCCCGAGATCGGGGCTTTTTGGCAACGCGAGACTGCGCAGGTTTCTTTCGTTGAGTCGGTCTGCTGGTCTTCGGGCTCGAGGAACCTAAAACGGCATGCCCTGCGCCTACCGAGCTACCTTGAGGTGCCGAAGCGCGGG
>JBDLQW010000075.1:0-3601 GCA_039800365.1 Pseudomonadota bacterium | reverse complement strand
CGGCCTCCGTCTGAGGAAAAACCGCTTCAGATAAGGCCAAACGTAACTGTTGCTCGTAACGACTGAGTCTCAACTCGCGGGCCGCCGGGTACCCCAGAGGCTCCTCATCAGGAACATAAGGCAATCGCTCACCGACATGCAAACGCAATGGCTTTTCCCAACGCTTCTGCAACGACAAAATCGCTTCGATGACCTCGGTGAGGGGCGACTCAGATCGGCACTGCAAGCACGAAAGTCCATAAGTGTGAGCAAACGCCGACTGAAGCTCAAAATCAGGACGAAAGGACCTCGAACGCGAATCCTTGAACGTCACAAGACCTGGCCGCGAAAAGGCGGCTCGAAGCTCAGGCTGAATGCGAGCCAGTTCTTCTTTTAAGACCGCCTCCATTCCTGCCTGACAGGTCACAAAAAGAAACGGTGATTCTAGACCTTGAGTCACGTGAAGTTAAAACCTCATCTCAGAAACCGATGGGGGAACGATCAATCGAGCCTCGGTATGCTTACGAATCTCATCAATCGAAACGCCTGGGGCATTTTCTCGAAGGATCAACCCCTCAGAACCCACATCCATGACTGCGAGTTCGGTCACAATCTTCTTGACGCAATGTACTCCCGTCAGAGGCAGCGTGCAGCATCGAAGCACCTTGCTTGACCCATCTTTGGCAACATGTTGCATGGCCACGATCACATTCTTGGCGCCCGCCACGAGATCCATCGCGCCACCCATGCCCTTGACCATTTTTCCGGGAACCATCCAATTGGCAAGACTGCCTGTTTCGTCCACTTCCATGGCCCCAAGAACCGTGAGATCAACTTTACCGCCACGAATCATGGCAAAAGAATCGGCACTTGAGAAAAATGCGGCCCCAGGAATCGCAGTCACGGTTTCTTTTCCTGCATTCACCAGATCAGCGTCGACTTGGTCTTCACGCGGGTAAGGTCCCATTCCCAGAAGACCGTTCTCGCTTTGTAAGAACACAGTCATATTTTTAGGAATGTAATTGGCAACTAAAGTGGGAATCCCAATTCCAAGATTCACATAATAGCCGTTTTTCAATTCACGAGAGATTCGCTGGGCAATTTGCTCACGGGTCAGCGCCATAAGATCACCCCCCCTGCCGGACCATCCGGCGCTCAATCCGTTTTTGGTAATTCACTCCCTGAAAAATCCGATGCACGTAGATCCCGGGAGTATGAATCTGATCCGGGTCGAGAGACCCAACTGGAACCAACTCCTCGACTTCGGCAATACAAACCCGCCCACAAGTCGCCACCATGGGATTAAAGTTGCGAGCCGTTTTTCGGTAAACGAGATTTCCCAAAGCATCGCCTCTCCACGCCTTGACGATCGAGAAATCAGCACTCAGTGCCCGCTCTAACACGTATCGGCGCCCATCAAACTCCCGAAGTTCCTTTCCCTCAGCAACCACGGTTCCTACGCCCGTAGCTGTGAAAAAAGCGGGAATTCCCGCTCCGCCTGCCCGCATTTTTTCAGCGAGCGTTCCCTGAGGGGTGAGCTCGATCTCAAGCTCTCCAGAAAGCACCAAGTGTTCGAAAAGCTTATTCTCACCCACATAGCTCGAGATCATTTTTTTGACCTGGCGTTTTTGCAGCATGAGTCCAATGCCGAAATCATCTACCCCAGCATTATTTGAAATGCAGGTTAATCCGGTAATTCCTCTCTCGACTAACGCAGCGATCGAGTTTTCAGGAATACCGCAAAGACCGAATCCCCCTAAAGCCAACGTGCAATCACTGGGAATATCGGCCACGGCTTCTCGCGCACTGGCAACCACTTTGGTGAATTCCATCATAGCCTCTCGACGCAAACTGCGGTTGCCTCACCACCGCCGATACAGATGCCGGCGATCCCGCGTTTTTGCCCTCGGTCTCGGAGCGCTGCAATTAGCGTGACCAGAATTCGAGCGCCACTAGCGCCAATGGGATGCCCCAGCGAGATCGCACCACCCCAGACATTCAGGCGGTCATTGGCAATCGCAAGTTCTCTTCGAGCGGCCATCGAAACCACGGCAAAAGCCTCATTCACTTCGAAAAGATCGACTTGCTCGGTGGACCACTGGGCTTTTTGAAGCGCGCGCCTCATGGCCTCAATCGGCGCGGTCGTAAACCACTCGGGCTCTTGCGCAAAGCTTGCCGATGACACCAAGCGAGCCAGGGGTTTTAATCCCAGCGCCGCTGCTTTTTCTTCAGACATCAAAACCAAAACTGCCGCTCCATCATTGATGCTTGATGCATTTGCCGCAGTAACGGTTCCGGCTTTGTCAAAAGCAGGTTTCAGTGTGGGAATCTTATCGAATTGCGCTTTAGCGGGGCCTTCATCGTGCTCCACCAAAAGCTCTCCTTTTTTTCCAGGAACGCTGACGGGAGTAATCTCGAACTGAAACTTCCCCGTTTTTTGTGCTTCGACTGCACGCTGAAAACTTTGAATCGCAAAAGCATCTTGTTCTTCGCGCGAAAACTTCCACTCGCGCGCGCAAAGCTCTCCGCAATTGCCCATGTGCTGATTCTTATAGGGGTCCCAAAGCCCATCGTGAATCATGGCATCGATCATTTGCTGATGACCCATTCGCGCTCCGGCGCGGGCCGAGGGAATCAGATAAGGCACTTGACTCATGCTCTCCATTCCTCCGGCAACAACGACATCAGCGTCACCCACCAGAATACTCTGAGCCCCCAGCATCACGGCCTTCATGCCGCTGCCACAAACCTTATTGACCGTCAAAGAAGGTACCGACTGAGGCAGTCCCGCGGCCAGAGCAGCTTGCCTTGCTGGCGCTTGCCCGATGCCTGCTTGAAGAACATTGCCCAGGATCACTTCTGAAACCGCTTGAGGGGCAAGCCCGACGCGAGCTAACGCCCCCTGAATCGCCGTGGCGGCAAGCCGCGGAGCGCTAACCGACGCCAAGGCCCCCTGAAAGCTTCCGATTGGAGTACGAGCCAAAGAAACAATCACTACTGAGGACATTCGAGAACCTCCGGATGAAGAAAAGCGTGAATGAATTCAAGTTCTAGTCTCGGCACGACCAGAATCACAACTGAAAACCCATCTCGAGACGAGCTCTTGATTCGGACATGTCCGAATCCGCCAAAGACATCGAGCGGGACACCCGGAAGGGGCGCAGCTGCGTCTCTTTTCAGCCTACCAGTACCGTTTGAAGGGGGATTCGCTTGAATTGAAGCACGCCTTTTCGCTCGAGCTCTCGAGTGACGACAACCATCTGAAGCTGAGCGCCTCCAACCTCGCGTAGGGTCACTTCTTCTGAAAAAATCTCTCGAACCTCGCTCGCTTTCCCGGGCGAGCAACACCGAAGAAAACGCCTCTGAATCTCAACAGCAGAGCGAGCGATGGCCCGGCCCACCGTTCGAGCCTGAGCCGCGGCACAAACTTCAGCAATCACGAGATCGGGTTGCCCCAAGATCTCTTGAAAGCTCAGGGTCAGTGAAAGTGCCAGGCGCGTGTACACGGGGTCTTCTGCCAGTCCCACTTCGATCATGCGCTGTCGACGCGAAACCGGAGTCGACTCTAAAAGCTCCACCAAACATCTTAGTCCATCGGGATTTCGCTTATAGCGCGAGTAAA
>JBDLQW010000074.1:0-3608 GCA_039800365.1 Pseudomonadota bacterium | reverse complement strand
CGCACAGGCGATTAAGCTCAAGATCATCATCAGAATCAGGGAAGTGTGCATTTTTAAGTTTCCTGGTACCGCTTGCCAGCTAAAATCCGTTTGGGTCAAGCCATCAGCCATGCTATCGGGTGGAGACGCACGTTGAAACGTACGTTTCGTTTAGAAGATCCACCCAGGACTTCTGAAGGACTGAACTGGATCTGATCCTAGGTAAGGATCTGAAAGCCAGTCAAAAAATGAGTTCTAGAGCCAACGCCTCACCCGTTGGTCTCTTTGATGCGGAGAGGTGGGTGAGTGGTTGAAACCGCACGCTTGGAAAGCGTGTTGTGGGTAACACCACACGGGGGTTCGAATCCCCCCCTCTCCGCCATTCCATGGCGTCGCCTGTCCACTGGACAGGTCGGGCGCTCGGGCATTCCTAGCCCTCACGTCTCCGCCATTTCTTCTCCCCAGATTTCAAATAAAATTCAAAACCTTAGGCCGTCTTTAACGAGGGCCAGAAGCGTGTCAGCTAGCGCGACTTCGCAACGGGACTTCCCAAAATCGCCGCTTCATTTGGAGTCCGTAAAAGCTCGGTTTCGCGTTCGTGGATCGGACCAATCCAAAAGCAGGTCGAGCAACTCCAGTCGCGGGATTTTAGGCCCTGAGAATCTTTATCGCCTACATCGACGAAAGACGCCTCGAGAGGCTCCCGATCCCTCGCGAGCTCAGGCTGCGGCCCAGGTTCTCGAGGCTGCACCGGCGCATGAATGCCGCAGCCCTACGTTCGTGGCTTGAAGCCAATGAGGACCTAGCCAATGTGCACCCCTCGGAGTGGGGCGAATGCTCCGCACGACCTTCGCGACGTCGAACCCGATCGAGAGCTTAATCATTATTTAGAAAACTGCAGAATGGAAAATACTTGCTTCAACCCGATTCCGATCGCTTCGAAGCAACGCAAACAATCGAAGTAAGTGCCTTCGAAGAAAAAAATATCCAGTTACAGGCCACCAAAAAAAGTAGGCCGCTTAAGGCAGCAAACGTTTAAGCCGCCGCCTTCGTTGGTTTCACCATCAACTCCAGTCGATACCCCAGTACCTTGAGCAGCTTGTAAATCGTATCAAACGTCGGGGTGCGGCGTTGATCACCCTTTTCAAGTCGAGCGATGAGCGGCTGACTGACCCGAGCAGCCTTGGCAAGTTCCGCCTGCGAGAGTCCGGCTTTTGCGCGAAGGTCAGTAATCATGTGGGCGATTTGCAGGTAAAACCGACGTTCATCGAAAAGAATCGAAAACGCACTGTCCTTACGTTGCTTCTCGATAATGCTTTCTAGCGAAACACCCTTCATCCGCTTTTTTCGACCTTTCATCGCAGAACCTCCTTCAATCGTTTACGAGCCACATCAAGTTCATGCTTCGGAGCCTTTTGGCCCTGCTTCTTGTACGAGTGCAAGACGTAGATCAAATCGGGAGCCAACGTCACATAAAAGAACCGCCAACCACCGCCGCTCGTTCTAATTTTGATCTCCCAAAGCTTGCCCTCGATTTGGCGAAACTGGCAGCCTAATGCATTGAAGCCGTGAATCCGAATGTCTGCAAACACCGCCAAAATAGCGGCTCGGTCTTGAACTTCTACTTCGCCCAAGAAATCTTCAAAGTAACTTTTGCCTGTTCGTGCCCGATGAAACTCGATGCGCATTGATCCCAGTATATAACCATTTGGTTATCGCTTCAACCGGAATATTTTTGGAACTTTTTCAGTCAAAGTCGATCAAAACTCATCAAGACCAGTTCTACTGCCAGACAAACCAAGCGCCTGAGTTGATTTATAAACACCTAAAATTTGGGGCGCTTTGAAAGCACTCTGTGACTAACACCACACGGGGGTTCGAATCCCCCCCCTCTCCGCCATTCCATGGCGTCGCCTGTCCACTGGACAGGTCGGGCGCTCGGGCATTCCTAGCCCTCACGTCTCCGACATTATCGTGGACGCTAGAGATTCGCTCGAGCGAGAAGATTGATCCCGCGAAGTCCGAGCTCGTCCTGGTATTCGAGTGAGTCCTTCACTGCCATGAGCTGGATCTTGTATCGATCAGAAAAGCCCCGATGGATCGCACCACCAACGGACATGGCGACGCAAGAGACATCCAAACCGGGCGAGCCTCCGAAATTCCCAAGACACGAGACATTCGACACCCTCTTTTTCGCCAATTCGTAGGAGCCCGGCGAGAGCTTTAAGAGAGGCGGTCGCTCCACCTGAGAGTAAGTAATGATAAAATCGGCTCTGAAATGCTGATTCCGATATTGCTCGGATCGCAGCCTGCGAGCATCGTTTTGCAGCCACTCCAAAAGGCCCTTCCGGGTGGCACGAACCAATAAGCCCCTCAGCAGTCGATGATCTCCCGAAACGTGGCTTTTGACCTCGTCCACATTGCCACTGGAATCAAAAAAAAGATCGATCGCCGCCGCGCCTTGAATACCGTTATCAGACAACAGGTCAGGGCAGTCGAGATGTCGATGGATTCGCCCCGCCAGAGCATCGAAGGCGTCCCCCACTTTGCTTTCGGTCTCAAGAAAGTCTCGAGAGAACTGTCGACTCTCCTGAGTCTTCTCGTCGATCGACTCTGACCCGCCCTTTTCGAGAAGCCCGGCAGACCACTTCGGGACTAACGAAAATCCTGAATGGGTGCTGGCCCCAGGGATCAACGAGTGACGACGCGAGACAGCAGTGGCTGCGTGTAAACTCTTTGCTCGAGAACCGCTTGCAGGAGAAGACTGAACCACATCCACACGAATGGCCACACGTGGGTCTAGGGACTGCTGGTATTTTCGGTAGGACGAGGCCAAAAGAACCAAAAAGATGGTCGCATGAGTCAAGAGCGAGACAGAGAAGTACCACAGCACCCCTTTTGAGGCTGATCGATCCATAAGTGGCAAGCTAGCCGAAAGACCAAGAACTGTGAAGGAGACCGCTAAAAAGCGTGGCCTGCTGGGGTCAAAAATACAGCCTCAGCCTCGCCAGTCTTCCCTCAATACTGCGTAGTAATGCATGTCCCAGGATCGGCCCCGATGGAAGAGTGCCGATCTCAGCGTGCCCTCATGCTTCATGCCCAGCTTTTCCATGACCCGGGCACTGGCGGAGTTCTCGACCTTGCAGCGGGCCTGAACTCGAAGCAGATCGTGCTGGTGCATGCAGAACTCGATCGCCGCACGTGAAGCCTCGACCACGAGACTCTTCCCCCAGTAAGGCTCTGCGATCGCGTAGGCCAATTCCATCGATCGAGCGGACTTCAAGACCCAAAAAAGTCCGACAGTCCCGATGAGCTTACCTAGATCTGACTTCAGCGTGATGCCCCACGGCTCAGGCACTTCCCGCTCGTAATAATCGAACGCATAGTCGAGCACATACGACTCAGAATCCTTCACGCTTTGGTGAGGCTCCCAGAGCGTGTAGCGACTCACCTGCGGATTACTGGCGTACTCAAAAATTGCGGGCGCTTAGGCAAGCTCGAGCGGCCGCAGAAGGAGACGATCGGTCTCCAGCACGGGCGGGCGCCAAGGAGCAGAGGACTTCAGGATCTTGGCGATGAAAAATTCGCCCTGGTAGCCATCATCTTCCCCAGGGGAAGGTTCAAGACCA
>JBDLQW010000073.1:0-7868 GCA_039800365.1 Pseudomonadota bacterium | reverse complement strand
TCCCCTGCGGAGTTCAGGAAGATTTTTTCAAACTAAAAGGTGTTCGGTATTGACGGGGCAACTACAGTTTACGGATCTTGTCGCAGCCTCGAATCGGGTGCTGATCGCCTCGGCAGTCGCGAGTGCGTCGCCCTCGCCCTCGCCCTCGCCCTCGCCTGAAGACACCGAAGAAATTCCTATCGGTGAGCAACCCGCCCCACCCCCCGTAGGAACATTTATCTACCGAGCCCAAGGTGCCACCGGATTCAAAAGCTCGCATTTTGCGATCTGGAATGGCCCGAATTATTCCCTCACTCTTGAGCCCAGCCTCACCTTGACCGGAGGCTCATTCGCGATCACGCCTCAGCCGAATACCGACTGCGTCGAGCTCTCCTCTCAATTTTACTCGACAGGAATTCTCACTCTGAATGGAAAAGGCGCGTGCACGCCTTCGACAGCTTACACGATCACGCGAACTTTAGGAGGTACTGCCACAACAGCCACCCTCTATTTCGAAAATACTCGGCAACGACCCGAGGGCGCGAGCAGCTGTGCTGAGGAGTTTAAGACTTCCGGCAACTGCATATCAGATTCCGTCATCTGGTTTGGATTACCTCGGCATTCTTTGGATACAAGCAACGCGATTTTTTTGTTTTCGCTCAATAACCCGCAAATCCTGAGCACGGGGGCTTGGTCGAACGGGGTGGGACCGGATTCAAATTCGCTAGTCACCATTCTTGGAAAAACAGCAAATTACTCGAACCTGCTTCAGCCTCGAATTCCCTCATACCAGACTCGAAATTGGAAAAGCGTGGTCTTAGAGGCGGGGTACAACAACTCGCCACAAGGAGGCTCGCTTTTCATCCCAAGCTCTAGCGCCCTCACTCTCACGGCCACGGGCAGCCAACCCTCATTAGTGGCCAAAAACAATTCGTCGATGACCATTGGCAAGCTCACGTGCCTGGGAACGATTCAAACCGTCGAGTGGGCGCGTCTTTCTCTCGTCTGGAGCAATTCAGTGCTTGAAGCCCACGCGGGAGTTCAAGCGAGGCGCCTCAATTCAGAGGACTTGATTCGAGGGCTCGCTCATCAAGACTCGGGGGTTCGTGGCGTCGGCAAGCTGGTTTTAGGAGACCCGAGCGCTACGAGCATCGACGAGAGCCCCGAAGTTCTTGTGAGAGGAAATTTACCGACCTGGGTTGAAGTACTTTCTAAAAACAAAGTTGTCATTGAGGATGCCGCTTATCTTCAGTTTTCAGCAACTGCTGCATCCCCCGCTCAGCTGACGATTCAGCCTAATGCTCAAATCTCCATTCTGGCGGGAGGACTTTTATCCGTTCCAGGAAGCATTCAAGCACAGTCATCAAACTCCATTGAGCTTCAAGACAAAACTGACCTCAGCGGTGCCACGCTTTATCTTTTGGGTCATCTCTTGAGACAAGGGCCGCTGCAATCGGCACAAAGCCAGATTGGCGCCCCTCCAGGCCAAAACCCCATCATTCAGGTTGGCGACGGGGGAAAAGTTTTAGGAAGTTTAAGTCAGATCCCCAATGATCAAGTCATTTCACTCATAGGAACAAACAGCACAAAAAAACTGAGCGATCTCATCTCTACCGAAAAACAAGAGCTTTGCGAGGACGCAGCCGGCGGAAATTGGAACTCTACCGATCAAACCTGCCAAGGTACGCGCCAATCTATCCAGCAGTACTGCATGAACTCGCTTAGAAAAAACTGGATTGGTGACTCATTTGCTGGCAGCTGCAACTAGCCCGTAATCGCTGCACGAGCGCTAGTTCGTAAAACCGCTACTCCGATAATCGAGCCAGACGCGCTTCATCGGGAATGGCTATCAACGTTTTATTATTCGTGTACGACGCTTCAGTCGAATCTTTGATCCGCTTCACATATTTTTTAAACGTATAGTCGACTTCGGTTTTGCCCCAGTTTTTCCCACCACTCCAAAAAATGCAAAGAGCCGCAGCATCGAGAAGCGTTTCAAGGGGTACCGATTTTCCCGAAGGAACAGGAATCACGACATGAGCTCCCGGACGGCCGCGCACATGCATCCACAAATCGTTTCCACGAGCGATCTTAAAGGTAAGCTCGAGGTTCTCGTCGCGCGACCTTCCCACTAAAATCGGAAAGCCCTCTTTCGACACAAAAACCTTGCCTTGCCAACTGGAAGGCACACCCACTTTTAAACCAGACTCTGATTGCCTCGCCCTCTCGGACGAGTGCTGCCCCGCAAGTCCAAGAATGGCTTCGGTCTGCCGAAGCTGCGCCCAATTGCCCTCATCAATTTCAGGCAAGCGCGCAATCGCCTCTAAACGCTCGCAAGCGCTTTGACGCCGAAGCAACGCCTCTTCGCGCCGGCGCTTTTTTCGCTTAGCCAGCTGAAAAAAGCGTTCCACCAACTGAGGCGGCGTCAAAGCCCCCGTTGCGCCCGACCGAGCTGCGGCAGGCACACGAATACCCTCTAAAATCCAAAAGCCCTCTTGAGTCTCAGGCAAGTCATACAACCACGCCTTCAAAGTCTCGCCGTAAAGTCGCCAATCGGGCTCTTGCTCTGCCTGCGCCATCGCTTCATCGGCTTGATGTTTGCGCGCTTCAGAGAACTTCACTCCCTCTTTGATCGCTCGTCTCACCCGCTCGAGGCGCGCTTGAAAAGCCTCACCTCGAAATGCCTGCTCTAAGGTCCGTTGATACGCAAAGGCGTCGGTCAACAATTCAGATCGAACCAGAAGCCCTGCAGGAGGTGTCCGGGGCTCAGGAGCTCGCCACTGTGAAATCTGCTTCGACGAGTCTCGAATGGTTCGCGAGCGGGCGATCACGGCTTGAGTTTCGGCATCGACAAGAAAAGCTTCAGGCAATGCAGGAATGAGCACGAGAATGAGCCAAACTCGTGAAAACTCGAGCACCAGCATGCGTTCTTGAGCCAATGCCCGCAGCCCCACGAGTCGAGCTCCTTTGAGGTGCTTCGAAAGAGCCTGATCAAAGGGTGATCGAGTGCTTTGATTGGCGTGCTTGGGTCCTTTTCCCTCTAAAAGACCTAACGAACACGCCCGAGGCCTAAGACTCATGAACAGCGCCAGATCGCGACGCTTTTGCTCGAGTCGAAGAACCCATTCGCTCTTGAGGTACCCGTCGGGAAACTCAGGTCTCTCCGGAATGATCAAGCGATCGACGTGCGCGCCCACGCACTCTTTCTGAAGAAGATTCGCCAGCTCGGCGAGTTCAAGATGGTTCAGAAGAGGCACCATGATCCACCAGGGGGCTGTCTCTCGGGTTCGGGTTCGGGTTCGGGTTCGGGCTCGAGTTCGAGCCTAAATTCGAAGCTGCACGCCAATGGCGATCAATTCTCGAGAGAGCTCACCCCTCAGTCCAAGGGGAGCGTGGGTCTGACGCTCAATATCGAGAACTGCGCCGATGCCAAATCGAGGCAGCAATTGAAACTGATCGCCGAGCCCCCGAGACGTGCTATTCCCGCCTAGTCCTCCGAGCGCGTAAAACGTCCAATCGCCATTCAAAATGAAATCCCAGCGCAAGTGGGTGCTGAAAAGCAATGCTGAGCCATCGCCATTGGTAAAGGGTCCTGCTTGAACTTCGACAAAAACCTGATTGCTGATTTCAGGAGAAAACCCCTGCTGCAAAATCTTGTAGGCTCCTGCCGCTTGAAGCGCAAATCCCGAAGCCCGATTGATCACGCCCAGGCCTGGCAAAAGAGCTACGGTCCACTCATTTTCAGGCAACGGCCACTTCCAGTCTTCATGAGCCGACCCAAAAGGCGCGGCGGCCCGAGCTGCTCCCGCCTGTGGCGAGCTCAGATCAGCCTGCGAAACAGGCGAAAACACGATGCCCCAGCAGAACAACCCCGTCAAAACCCAGCGAAAGCACCGATGGTAAGCCGTCATGATTCTCATGCTCCTCTCCGTTGGTCAGATCCCGAAGTCAGGCTACCCTAAGCGTTCCAGCCGCTCCAAAAGATTTTTAAGAATCGCGCCCGTCGCACCCCACACTCGATAGGGCTCCTCTAAAAATACTTCGGTCGGGTAGCGAATCGCTCCCCATTGGCGGCTCTCCCGCCGATACGTTGCCAAAAGACGTGAGCGCGAGACCCAGAGCGCCTGGGAAAGTTCATGACCATCAACGCGAAGATCGAGATCCTCGAAAGGCTCACGCACCCAACCCAAAACCGGAGTGATTTGAAAACCCGTCGGCGTCCAAAGCACCGGAAGCGTTCCCAAGATCTCGATTTGATCTTCTAGAATCCCGACTTCCTCGTGTGCCTCTCGAAGTGCTGTGTGCTCGACCGAGTGATCGCTGGCATCACGGGCTCCGCCAGGAAAGGCCATTTGTCCCTGATGGGTTCCTACTGTCTCGGAGCGTTTGACCAAAAGCACATGAGGCTCAAAGCCCTCGCCAAGACGCGACGAAAGCCCCCACAGCATTAAAACCGACGCCGGCCGCCCGCTCGACAAAAGCCCTCGACCTGCCGAATAGGGGTGCTCGAAAGCGCAAGCGTGGCGCAAACGTTCTTTGAACTCGAGCGCCGCCCGAAGCCAAGGTTCAGGACCAGAAGAAAACGACCCAGAAGACATCGTTCGTGATCTTCAAGCCGGAGAACCCCGATGACAACCCCAAAGATTCGTGTTTTAGCCGGCTGATGACTCAAAAAATTCGCGGGCGGTTAATCGATCGCTCTTTTGGAAAATCACAAGTGGCCACGGGAAATGGAAAATCAGCTTGGCTTGAGATCGATGCCGGCGCGGCCCAAATCGGAGATTGGATCGAAATCTCAGACGCACAAGTGCGCATCCTCACCCCCAATCGCCACGCCACTCGACGCATGAGCTTTTTCGAGCGCATTCAAGACCCTCGCCGACAAAAAGCCATGGCGATGCGTTCACGAGTCGAGCGCTTGATTCGAGATTTCTTCGAAAGCCGCGACTTCCTCGAAACGCGCACCCCCTTATTGGTGCCCTGCCCAGGAATGGAGCCTCATATTCGCCCCTTTCGCCTCGAGACGGGCGCCTACTTACCCACCTCGCCCGAATTCGCGATGAAACGCCTTTTGGTGGGAGGACTCGAGAAAATTTTTCAGATTACGCCCACGTTTCGCTCTGAACCTAAGTCCACCACTCACCACCCCGAATTCACGATGCTCGAATGGTACCGCGCCTTCGCGGGCATGAGCGAGATCATGAATGATACGGAACAGCTTTTAGAGTTCCTGGCTCTCAAGATTTTAGGAAAACCCGAGATCCTCTTTCAGGGCAGACGATTCTCGGTTCAAACTCCATGGCCTCGTCTCAGTGTCCGAGAACTCTTTCAAAAACACGCGCAGATCGACTTGGTTGAGGCCTCGACCTCAGAGAAGCTTGCCTCTCATTGCATGAGACTGAAACTGGGTCCTGCGGGAGTGACTTCGAAAGAACTCGCCCAAGAGCCCTGGGATGATCTTTATTTTCGAATCTGGCTCAACGTCATCGAGCCTCAACTTCCTCAAGATCAAGCCCTGTTTGTGTATGGATACCCCCCCTCACAAGCGGCTCTCTCGGTGATTGAGACTCATGCCGACGGATCGCGCTGGGCACGCCGCTTCGAAGCCTACGCAGCGGGAATCGAGCTCTGCAACGCTTTCGAAGAATTGACCGATCCGACCGAGCAACGTGCGCGCTTCATCAAAGACATGCAGCTTCGTGAGCAGGTCTATGGCGACTCCTTTCCGAGAACGCCCCTGGACGAAGAGTTCTTGCAAGCGCTTGAAGAAGGACTTCCTCCTTCAGGTGGAAACGCGCTGGGGGTCGATCGCTTGATCATGCTTTTGGGAAATGAACCCGACATTCGCTTTACGAGTTGGCTTGAAGCTTACGCCGGCGACGAGGGCGCTTCGACCCCTTCACGAGTCTGAGCGGAATGAGCTGCCTGCCGTTCTTCGAAGGATTGAAGCTCGACCAGTTTCGCGTAGATCTCGCCACGGGCAACCAACTCGTGATGGCGCCCCTGCTCAACGAGGCGGCCCTGATGCAGCACCAAAATCTGATCGGCATCTCGAATCGTCGAAAGACGATGTGCCACCAAGATTTGCGTCTTTCCGGCTGCATCGTGCCGAAGCAATGACGAAAGCTCTTGTTCGGTCGTCGAATCGACATGAGCAGTGGCCTCGTCTAAGATCCACAAATCAGGCTCGCTTAATCGGGCACGATAAAAGGCCAGGCGCTGCCGCTGCCCCATCGAAAGATTCACGCCCCGCTCGTAAAGCTCTTGATCGACAAGCCCCTCGGGAAGAACGACCGGCTGGTCGCTGGTAGTCACCCTGAAAAGCTCGAGATTTTCTCGCATCGATCCCGAAAAAAGGAAAACTTCCTGCTGAATCCAGCCGATTCGCGCTCGAAGCTCACGTCGATCGTACTCTCGCAGGTCTCGGCCATCGAGCAGGATTCGTCCTCGCTGGGGATCATAGAAGCGCATCAGCAAACTTATGATCGTCGACTTTCCTGCGCCGGTGTGCCCCACGATTCCAACCCGCGCTCCCGCACTGATTCGAAACGAAACCCCCTGAAGCACCCAATGATCCGGAACGTACGAAAACCAAACATCTTGAAACTCAATTTCGCCTCGAAGAGAGGGCAACTTCGATCGGTTCACCACTAGGGCCGCATCAGCAGCGCCCTCATGCTCGATCGGCCACTGAAGAATCGAAAAAATTCGTTCGGCCGAGGCCATTCCCGACAGAAAGAGATTCCACTTGTCAGCGATTTCCCGAATCGGCTGAAACACGGCGAAAACGTAAGTCAAGAATGCAACCAATACGCCTACGGGAATCTCGCCGCGATAAGCCCGCGACCCACCCACCCCGATGGCCACGGCCACAGCAATTCCAGATGCCCACGTGATTGAAGGCTGAAAAAAAGCAAAAACTCTGACAGCTCCGATCTGAGCCTGAGTGTAGGCCTCGTTCACTCTTCCAAAGCGCTCGAGCTGGCGAGTCTCGCGAGTGAAGAGCTGAACAATGCGAATGCCCATGATGTTTTCGGCAAGAAACGAGTTCAGCCCCGAGAGACGCGACCTCGCCTCTCGATACGCAACCCGGAGCTGAGAACTAAAATAAACCGAAAATCCGACGAGCACTGGAAAGACTGCCAAGCTCACGAGCGCAAGCCGAGAATCCAAAATCAAAAGCCAGATCAGAGTACCCAGAACCGTCAATAAATTCGTGACAATGGTGACAAAACCCGCCGAGAACATCTCGGCCAACGAACTGATATCGTTGGTCACCCTGGTAACGAGCTTTCCTGCGGGGTTTTTATCAAACGTTGCCACAGGCAAGCTCTGCAGACGCGAGAGCAAAGCCATGCGCAGGTCTTGCATCACGCGCTGACCCAGCAGCGTAAAACAATAAGACTGACCAATCATGGCCAAAACACGAATCAGCTCGACCCCCAGAAAAACTCCAACGAGCGTCGCCAATCGCGACTCGCTCGCCGGAATAATCGCCTCATCAATGGCAAACCCGAAAAGTCTCGGTTCAAGAAGGCTGGCCGCAGTCGCTAGCAGCACTAAGAAAAATCCACCCCAAAGCAGCGCTGGATACGCGCATAGGTACCGAAGCAGCTTGCCGAGCTCTCGACCACGAAGCGATCCGCCAGTTGACTCTTCGAGCTCAGGGGGCATGAGACTCATGAGCGAGCTCCTCTTCGAGTTTTTGCTGATCGTAGAAATCTCGATACCGTCCACTTCTTTCGCGTAACAGCGACTGATGCGTGCCCTGCTGTACCAGGACCCCTCGCTCGAGAACCACAATCCAGTCGGCCTCTTGAATCGAGGAAATACGATGGGCAGCCAGCAGCTCTGTTGATGTGTGACGGCGAGCGCGAAGCTCACGCAAG
>JBDLQW010000072.1:0-13979 GCA_039800365.1 Pseudomonadota bacterium | reverse complement strand
GCCGTGGCAAAAGATGAAGCCCTTCTCAAGGGCGTCAATATTTTGAATGGAAAAGTCGCGTACAAGCAAGTTGCCGATGACCTCGGCCTGCCTTACGAAGCGGTTCGACTGTAAAGCGTGTTCCCAAAAGAATGAAGCCCCGGTCTCTTTCATGAGATCGGGGCTTTTTTATTCCGCCTCTGGTGTTTGCCAGGTGCTACACTGACGATATGGCCGAGGAGAAAAAAGAAGGCGCTGAAGCTGCCGCCCCAAAACCTAAGCCCCCGATGCTGGTCCTTCTTCTGGGTGTGAACCTGTTGGCTACGCTCGGCGCTGTGGGAATGGTCGTTTACACCAAGATGATCTATCAACGGCCAACAATTACCGAAGACTCTGAAAGAATTAAGCTCACCAAAAAACTAGAGAAAAAAAAGCCCGTTGGGCCGCCCGGAGCTTTGATCTTTAAGCCTGTCACGGTCAATCTCGATCCCGCCCGCAAGGACTCTGGCGGGCAAGGTAAAGTTCACTACGCGACGATCGGGTTTACCCTAGCCACGGCTGACCGCGAAGCCGAAGCACGACTCGAAACCATTCGGCCGTTCATTGAAGACACGCTTCTCACCCTCGTGGGCAAAAGAGACTATCAAGAGCTCACTTCGGTTCAAGGCCGCTTTATCTTGCGAAATCAACTTCGAGAGTTCGCCAATCAAAAAGCAAAAGAAGTGCTGGTGACCGACGTTTATTTCACCGAATTCATGGTGCAATAAGGTTCTAGCGAGCCCCCCGCTTAGAACTTCACTCCGACGCCCATCACGAAGGCCGCAACCGTTCCTGTCTGGTTTGCGCTGGCAGCAGCAGAGTATTTAAAGAAGTCTCCAGGAAAAAACAGACCTGCATCAGCCTTGAAGTCGAACTGATCATCCCAGTGCAGCGTTGCCCCAGCATCCAGCTCCCAGCCCAAAGCGCTCGATTGAGCCACAGTGCCGCCAGCAGACTCAAACTTTCTCGACCACTGATTAAAGTAAGATCCCGTCGTGCCAGCCACTTCCAAGGCCCGAGCATAGGTCCAGGCGCCCCGAAGCTGCCACTTCCCGAGACGATGCTCAGTAGCCAACTGTAAATAGTTCGTATTGGTGATCGGCGCATTGAAGACCGATCGATCGGCTGCCGTACCCACATTCGCTCCGCCCAAGTTCGCCAGCTGATACTGAAACAAGATCAAACCCAGCTTGTAATTCGGGTGAAGAAAGAACCCCGTATATTCGGCTTGTGAGCTTCCCTGTCCAGGGATGTGTCCCAGCTTGGCAGCCAGGTTCCACGTCTCACTCCACACCATGCGTCCCTCGCCTGCCAACGCATAGCTGCTATAAGTCACGCCAGAAACTTTACCGCTGACAATCGGGGCCTCGGCTGCCACTTCGAACTTACCGAATTTCTTTCGGGTGAAAATATCCCAAGTCGTCGTATTAATATCGCTGGCAACAGAAGAGTCTGAGTAGGATCCGAAACCGCGACCCACGCGTCGAATGAAATTCACGCCACCCTCAAAATCGTCGTCGGGGTTTTCGTATTTCAAGCTAATGGCGTAGTCAGACAGGCCTCCGGCGCTTACTGAGCTTCCGGCAGAATATTTAACGGCCGCCGGAGCGAACGAAAAAGCCCCAAATTTCGAAACCAACCGCACGACATCGCCGGTCGATTGAAAACGATCGTAAACTCCGTTGCCGGCATTCCAAACCAGGCCAAGTCCCCAATTCAGCGGAGCGCGCCCGACGTGAACATTCCCAACATCGGTTAAGACCTCGGCCCAGAAGCGCTGTGCGCTCACTTGGGCCCCCTGAGACAGGGTGGACTCAAAGGTGCGCCGGTCAGCAGTAGAAGGAGCTGAGTCACCGAAAACTCCGTAGGCGGGATTTCCTAACCACCACTCACTGTGAAGATACACATTGTCATTCACGACGACCCGAGGCTTTAGCCTGAGGAAAAGGGTCTGAAACTGAGGCACTGAGCTTCCGCCAGGAATTGAATAGCCGCCCGACTGCGCATTCGCTGAGTTCATTCGGTAATTATTGATCCAATGGTTCTCAGCCCGAAAGTCACCCGTCCAGTCGAGGTCAACGGCACCAGCCTGCGAACCCAAAACCGTTACGCAGGCCAAGCCCAGAGTCAGGGTCCATCCAAAAACCGTCTTCAAGCGTAATGCGTTCACCTTTTCCATGTCTTTTCCGCCTCCTGGCATTGATGTTGGTTCTATGGACGGCTATTTTCTCCGTCAAGGAGATTCCCCGCGAGATGCGTCGCATTGTCATCATCGTTAGTTTGGTTTTGCTTGCACCCCTGCTGGCACTGGGAATTTACGCCAGCCTCGTTTTCAAGCAACTCGAAGCCAGCTTCGAGCAGCGCCAGGAGTGGATTCCCACTCGTCTTTACTCTGATGTCACTCGCATCTCTTTGGGGAAGTCGAGACCCGCCGTTGAGAAGAGACTAAAAGCCCTAGGGTACGCAACAATCTCAATGCCAAAGGCTATTGAGTTTACCCTCCATCCTTTGCGCTATCCGGATACGCTGCTTCCCTCCACGAGCCCGACTCGAACTCTAGCCGAAAAACAGATTCCCCTTCGGCTCGAATTCGATGCTCCCGGAGCACGGGGAAAACTCAACTCGATTCGTGCAACTGAAGAAAAGCAAGAGGCCCCCGAAGGTTACCTTCAGGAACTCTTCCTTGAGCCCGAATTTATCGGTGCGCTGCAACCAGGAGGGGGAGCGACGCGTAAGATTCGAGAGTGGAACAGCCTTGCCGAGATTCCTCCTTCGATTTGGCAGGCGATTCTCGCGATCGAAGATCAGCACTTTTTGCAGCATATCGGCCTCGATTGGCGCGGCATGGCCCGCGCGGTTTGGGTGAACTTGCGGCAAATGCGCCTCGCTCAAGGTGGAAGTACGATCACTCAACAGCTCGTAAAAAACCTCATGGAGAGGCACGACAAGGACCTCGTAAAAAAAGCGAATGAGGTACTTTTGGCCCTGCTCTTGGAATTTCGCTTTTCGAAAGAACGGATTCTCGAGCGCTATTTGAATGAAGTGTATCTCGGCCAAATCGGCAGCCTCGAAATCCACGGCGTAGCCGAGGGAGCGAAATATTTTTTCAACAAACGACTAGAAGAGATTAGCACCGCCGAGGCGGCGCTGATGGCAGGCCTGATTCGTGGCCCGAGTTACTACTCGCCTTATCGTCAATGGAAACGAAGCCTCGAAAGGCAAAAACTTGTACTCCGAAAAATGCACGAGTCGGGCTATTTGGCCACCGAAGAGCTTCTCGAAGCTTTGCGAACTCCGCTTCAGCTTTCGCCACCGCAAGCGGGATCAAACGCCAAGGCCCCCTTCTTCGTCGATTTCGTCAAAGACCAGCTTCTCGAAAAGCTTCCTGAAGACCGAATCGCGGGAGATCTTTCAGGACTGGGCCTTCGCGTCTACACCACCCTTCAGGTTGAACTGAACGATGAAGCTCAGCGGGCAGTCACCGCCGGGGTGGCTCGAATCGAAAAGACGATCAAGCCATCAAAGAAGGGCCCGCTTCCCCGTCTTGAGGGCGCCCTGGCAGCAGTAGATCACTCGAACGGCTTTCTCCGCGCCCTGGTGGGCGGAAGAGATTACGCAAGCTCGTCGTTCAATAGAATCTTGAACATGAGCCGACAAGTGGGCTCGACGTTTAAGCCCTTCGTGTTTCTTGCTGCGATTCAAAAGCGCCAAGACGAAAGAGGCATGATCTATGGGCCGGGATATCCAGTCGAAGATGCTCCTTTCACGCTTCGCTTTGATCGAGGGCGGCAGTCCTGGGCACCACGAAATTACGAACCTGAATTCCGTGGTTGGATCACGCTACGAGATGCTCTGGCCGATTCGATCAATACTGCGACGGCGCGAGTGGCCTTAGATGTTGGAATCCGCGAGACCGTGAATACGGCACGGGCACTGGGTATCACGAGTGAACTCCCCGAAGTTCCCTCACTCGCTCTAGGAGTTGCAGAACTCTCGCCAGTCGAGCTTCTCAAGGCCTATGCGGCCATCGCGAATCACGGTCAGGCTGACGGGCTGTCAGCAATTCGCGCAATCACTCAAGAAGATGGCCGAATTCTTTCAGAGTTCACATCACAACCCCAATGGGTCGCAGATCCAGCGTCGGTCGATTTATTGATCGAGATGATGAGTAGCGTATTTTCTGAAGGCACAGCCTCGATCGCCAAGGTTTGGGGCTGGACGCGTCCAGCAGCAGGTAAAACCGGAACCACCAGCCAACACCGTGACAGTTGGTTCGCGGGCTTCACCCCCCAGCTCACTGCAGTCACATGGGTAGGTTGGGACCAACTTCCCGAGACCTCCTCGCAACCGACTCTGACTCGAAGCAAGCTCACTGGAGCGAATGCGGCTCTGCCCATTTGGGTCGACTTCATGAAAACCGCTCTCGAAGGAGAGCCGCCGACGCCTTTTCCCCCCAGCTCTCACCTGCTTGAGCTGCGAATCGACCGCAAGACAGGAATGCGAGCTCGACCGGATTGCCCGCAGAATCAAGTCGTCACAGAACGCTACATCCAAGGACGTGAGCCCAGAGAAGAAACTTGCGCCTCAGAGTACCCGCACTCGATTCGTGAGCGCACACAAAACTAGGGGTCTTGACCGACCTTAGCCCTTCACCAGCGCGTCCACTCTGCTGTCAAAAATCTAACGAAATAGAATACCAACTCCGCCCTCCCACTCCCGGAGTGCCTCCTGACGCTTTTCTCTCATGATTTTCCTGCAACCCGTCGATGCGCAGCTGAGAGGAACGGGAGAAACCATGCTCGTTATCGTTGGTGCAGTGCTCGTCTTGTTCTGTGTGTTCGGAGGCTACGCCATCGTCGGTGGAGGCCACCTGAACGTCTTGTGGCAGCCCTCCGAATACATCATCATCGGCGGAGCCGGCATCGGTGGTCTTCTGACCTCGACCAGCCCGGGCGGCCTGAAGGCGTTGGTTCACCAAGTTCTAGGCGCTCTCAAAGGTCCACCCATCTCTAAACCCATCTACATCGAAGCGTTGATGCTGCTTTATGAGCTGACCAAGACAGCCAAGGCCAATCCCCTCTCGCTTGAGCCTCACGTCGAAAAACCTGAGAACAGCGAAATTTTCAAAAAGTTCCCTAAGATCCTTCACAACCATCACGCCATTGAGTTCATTTGCGACACGTTAAAAGTGCAGATCAGCTCCCCCATGAGCCCGTATGATCTTGAAGAGCTCATGGATGCTGACATTCAAGCCATTCACGAAGAAGAGGCGCGCCCACCGGGCCTTGTTCAAAAAACGGGTGACGCCATGCCAGGTCTCGGAATCGTGGCCGCCGTTCTCGGGGTCGTTCATACGATGGGAAAACTTTCTGAAGGTAAAGAAGCCGTCGGTAACTCCGTGGCGGCCGCTCTGGTGGGAACGTTCATCGGGATTCTGATCTCTTACGGATTTCTGCAGCCACTAGCTGCCAAAATGGAACTGAACAATCAGGAGGGAGGCAAGCTCATGAGCGTGATCAAAGCTGCGCTTCTAGCATACGCAAAGAACTGCTCCCCAAAGGTTTGCGTTGAGTTTGCTCGTCGAACGATTCCGGCCGAATACCGCCCCAGCTTCGAGGAAGTCGATAAGGCAACCTCTGGTGGAGCTAAAGCCGCCTAATCCTTAGAAAGCAGAAAGACTAGAAATGGCAGACGCACCAGTCATCGTCATCAAAAAGAAGAAAGGCGGAGGCCACGGAGGCGCTCACGGGGGCGCCTGGAAAGTGGCCTACGCCGACTTCGTCACAGCGATGATGTGTTTCTTTCTCGTGATGTGGCTTTTGGGAGCCGACGAAGAGACCAAGCAAGCGGTCTCCCATTACTTCAATCATCCGAATACTCCTTACAATGCCGGTCGCGATCCGCAATCTGAGGCCGTTCACCCCTTGGGTGAAGAGCCAGGATCTGGCGAAGACATCATGCAAGGAGCAAAAGGAGATGTTCCGGCCGAACTCGTTGAGAAACCGATGCGCCCGATCCAGCAGCAAAAGGTCACCCACGAGAAACTGGGCGAGCTTGCTCAGCAAGTGATGGAAGATCAGCTGTACGGCTTGGACGTAAGCATCGATACGCTGAGGTTCTCGATTCCCGAGGAGCTTCTTTTTCTTCCCGGATCGACCGAGCTCAAGCCAGGCGCTCAGAAATACCTGTCTCGGCTTGGAAAAATCGTTGAAACCTATCCGGGCTACTTACGCATTGAAGGCCATACTGATGAGCAGCCCCAAAGCCAAGATCCAGGGGCCGGTTTTGAATTCGGCCTGACCCGGGCAGTGGCCGTGATGAAATACCTCATTCAAAAAGACTTTATTAAAGAGGATCGAGTCCTTCCTGCGGGGGTGGGCGCTAGAAAACCCTACACCAGCAGCACCACCGAAGAAGGCCGAAAGAAAAACCGCCGAATCGAGTTCACACTCTCTTCTGAGCGAACCTTCTGATCGCGGCTCAATCCCGGCGTCTCACACGAGAAGCTCAGTTCCACTCGATTGCGACAGCTGTCGAAAATCTAGACACCCAGAGCCAGCCCCCAACTGACAAGCCCTGATTTTCATTGATGTCGATCTTGGAACGTCACTTGCTCACTCGTCTATCGGAATGAAGGGCCTCAAACAGCGTTCCGCCGAATGGATTCAGCGGACCCTGAAATTAGCGCGGCTTCGAGAAACCGCAATCGTCACTTGCCTTGCAGCTGCAAGCCTTACGGCCGTGCTCAGCTCGTTAGACCTCTTTTCGATGGAAGCTGCATTCTATGACTTTCGAGTGCGCACCCAGCTTTCCCCCCGCCCTCACCCCGAAATCGTCCAGATCGCGATCGACGAAACGAGCTTCGCTCGCTTCCAAGAAATATCACCTCTCTCGACGACCACTCATGCTGCTTTCTTAAAAGCTCTGGCGCGCTACTCACCCCGGAGCGTGGGCTATCTCGTGAATCTCAACCGCTCCACCAGCATGCAACCCCCGTCGCAGCGACTGGTGGCTTCTCAATCATTTCTTGAGGCCGTTGCCTCTCTCGAGGGGCGAGGAATTCCGCTAGTGATTGGTACTGCTTTTGACGTCACCGGCGAAGTGGTTCCCCCTTACCCCCTGAGCACATTGCCTCATGGACTTGCCTTCATCCATAAAGACGGAAATAGCTTCTCTGAAGATAAGATCACTCGCAGGGCCTTGGCGGCACTCAATGACCGTCCCTCGTTTCACTTGTTGCTTGCTGGAAAAACTGATCCCAAAAGACCTGAACCCAAACCACGAGGAACCTTTCGACTTCAGGACATTGATGCAGAATTCTTCTATTTTCGCTATCGCGGTAATCCCACCCGATCACGCGGCGAATCGCCTCAGCCTTATCCGGTCATTGCCTTTCAGGATGTCCTCGATCAGAAAGTTCCCCCAGAAGCCCTCGAAGGAAAGATCCTCCTTGTAGGAACCGTCGCTCGAGAAGACTCTACCGACTTTGCTTTCAGCCCCTACTCGAAAGACCCGCTTGCAACACCTAAGCTCACCCTCCACTCGATGATTCTAGACTCGGTTCTGCAAGACGACGCACTCATTCGTGCTCCGAACTGGATGGCCTCTACCAGCACCTGGCTCACCTCAGCGATGGTCATTGCTTGGGTCTTGGGCTCGAATCCGTTGATCGGACTGCTGGCCACAGCGGGGGTTCTCCTTCTGACCGGCGCAATCTCCTGGCTCGCATTTCAGAGCTGGGGAGGTCATGGAGGGCTCTGGATCGAGACGGCTCATCCTACGGCAGGAATTCTCGTATCGTACTACCTTGCTGTTCCTTACCGCCTCATTCGAGAGTATCGAAAACGCTGGGAGTATCAGCGCAAGCACCAACTTTTAGTAGAGGTCGAAGAACTGAAAACTAACTTTCTCTCGTTAGTCACCCATGATCTCAAGACCCCCGTGGCACGAATTCAGGGATTGGCCGAAGTCCTCTTGATGAAAGCGTCTTTGCGACTAACAGACCGCGATCAAGAAAGCGTTCGTCACATCATCAGCTCGACAGAGGAGCTGAACCGATTCATCTCCAGCATCCTGGAGCTCGCTCGAATCGAAAGCGACCAAGTGATGCTGCGCCTCGAGTCAAAAGACATCAACGCGCTGATTGAGAAATGTGCCGAAACATTCAAGGCCCCGGCCCGAGCCAAGAACTGTAAGATCGAGCTTGATCTCGAGCCGCTTTTTCCGATCCGATTCGATCCCTCGCTCATTCAGAAAGTTCTGCATAACCTAGTCGACAATGCCATTAAGTACGGCACCCCTGGATCCATGATCCGCCTCGTTTCCCGCGACCTCGGTGAATGGGTCGAGGTTCGTGTTCAGGATCAGGGAATCGGAATGACCGAGTCTGAACGCGAACATTTGTTTAAAAAATTCTATCGAGCCAAGAACGAAGCGACCGCCTCAGTGGGAGGCTCGGGTCTTGGCCTTTACCTCAGCAAGTATTTCGTTGAGGCCCACTTCGGCGAGGTGCGCGTCGATAGCGTTCGTGGTCACGGCAGCACCTTTACCCTCCGATTACGCAGCGACCTCACGGAAGCGGCGCCACTACTGCGCCGGACAGGAAAAAAACCGGGGCTTTCGATGTCCCAGTCGCAAGTGACAACTCGTAGAGAAGGATCGATTCACTCACAAGGAGAGCCCCAATGAGATTTAAAGTCTTGGTTGTCGATGACGATGCCGATCTCAGACTCACGGTTTCTGCAGCCTTATCTGAGAGTGATTATCAAGTGGAGCAGGCTTGTGACGGCGAAGAGGCTGTCAACAAAGTGCAGGCCGGGCGCTACAACCTAGTTCTGATGGACGTCAATATGCCCCGGCTATCAGGAATCGACGCCCTCAAGGAAATCAAGGCCTATGATCCCTCGCTAATCGTCATCATGCTCACGGCCTTCGCGAACGTTCGCGACGCTATCGAGTCGACCAAACAGGGCGCCTACAATTATCTCGAGAAGCCGATCAAAGCCGACAACCTCGTTTATATGGTGGACAAGGCACTGAAGGCCCACAGTCTCGTAAAAAGTGTGGCTTTTTCGGCTCCTGTTTTTCGAATGCCCAATGGCACCGAGTTCGTGGGCCAAAGCTCCGAGATGAAGCGTGTCTTTTCGGTGATCGACAAGCTCTCGCAGGTCGAAACCGCCGTGCTGATTCGAGGCGAAAGCGGAACAGGGAAGGAGCTGGTAGCTCAAGCACTGCACTTCAATAGCCCACGCAAGGACAACCGCTTTGTGACGGTAAACTGCTCGGCGATTCCGGAGAATCTGATCGAGAGCGAATTTTTCGGCCATGAGAAAGGGTCATTTACGGGCGCTGACTCTCGCAAGATCGGAAAGTTTCAATACGCCGATGGTGGAACCCTGTTCCTTGATGAAATCGGCGACATCTCGGCAGGAATGCAGGTCAAGCTCTTGAGAGCCCTTCAGACCAAACGATTTACCCCTGTTGGAGGAAATCGCGAGATCGAAGTCGATGTGCGAATCGTCGCTGCGACGAACCGCAACCTCGAGGAGATGGTGCGGCAGGGCCAATTTCGGGAAGATCTTTTCTACCGTTTGAACGTGCTACCCGTACAGCTCCCTCCGCTTCGTCACCGAATGAATGACATCGAACACCTCGTGAAGTATTTCATCGAGAAGTTCAACCAACAACATCGTCAGATTTCTAACCCCTCGGAGACACGCGATCGTAAAGGCCTCAAGCTGATCACGGGGATACAGCCCGATGCCTTAGCCTTGCTGCAGGCGCATTCCTGGCCTGGAAACATTCGCGAACTCGAGAACGTCATCGAACATGCCTTTGTGATCGAGACCGAGAACCTCATCAGCGCTGAGAGCTTACCGGGAAGCATTACCGGACGCTCTCTGGGCATGGGCTCAGACGACTGGGATGACGACGATATTGAAACCTCTGAGACCCTCGAGGCAGAAAATTTAGGCGAGTCTCCCGCATCGGGAACCATCGAAATGGGTTTCCGGCTCGACATCAATCATCTCGATTTCCAGGCCAACAAAGAAGAGTTCGAACGCCAATTTCTCTTAAGCGCCCTCAAAGCCTTCAAAGGCCGAATCAATCAAACGGCGCTGCACGCCAATATTCCCAAGAAGACGCTCTTGAGGAAGCTGGAGAAGTATGGAATCAACGCACGCCAATTCACCGGCAAGGAAGGGCACGCAGCCGATTAGAAACCAGAGGCCCCGCGGCCGACCAGAAACCAGAGGCCGCAGTTCGATCAGAGCTTTTCCATCGCCTTATCGTCGATTTGAATCTTAGCCTGATCGCGCAGCTTACCCAAATACTCCTGGCCCAGCTTCTGGCGCAAAAGACCTGTCGCCTTGGCTTCTGACTCTTCGAATGACAGGGTTTTTCCAGGCTTTTTCTCAAGAACCTTAATGATGTGATAGCCGTACACGGTTTTCACCGGGCCCACGACTTCACCAGCTGCTGCGGCAAAAGCCGCTTTCGTGAATTCTTGATCGAGCTGATCGCGCGTAAAAAACCCCAAGTCTCCGCGATTGTTCTTAGCCGAAGGGTCACGAGAAAGCTGCTCTGCCAGCTTCTGGAAATCTGCGTCAGGGGCCTTGAGTTTTTTCAACACCTCGCGAGCGTCGACGTCCGTCGAAACCAGAATGTGCTGAGCATGAACCTGATCGGTATTAAAAAGCAGCTTGTTTTGCTCATAGAACTTTTTCGCACCACCGGCACTCACCCGACTCGACAAATTCTTCTCTAAAAGTCGCGTTACCATTCTCTGGCGCTTAAACGCCTCGACGGCTGCCTTCACCTGCTCATCTTCAGCTAGCTTCTGACGATCGGCCTCTTGGTTCAGAAGTTCCTGGTCGATCATCCCCAGCAAAACCTGCCTGCGGTTATTTGGATCCTTGAGAATGGTGGATCGCTGACTTTCGCTAAACTGGCCAAGAGCCACTTGCAGGTCCTGATCCGTCAAAGACTTCTGATTCACGGTGGCAATCACCGCCGCGTTCGCTGAGCCTCCATAGAGTGCTCCAACGAAAACCGCCAAATACACCGCGTTGAACTTTTTCATGCCATCCGTCCTTTCGTGACTCACACGTACTGATGAAACAACCGATTATAATGCTCCTGCACTTTTGCGAGATCGACTCGATTCAAAAAACTCGAAAAACTCATCCACACGGCAATGCCATTCAGATCCTCGAACTGCGGCGGCAGGTATACCGGCAGATCAACGATCCCCTCTTTGTGCTTCCGATAAAGCAATGGCACGTCGTCCACCGCAAGTTTGCCAACAAAGAGAAACGGAATCAACTCTGGGCGCCCTGCACGGATCGCCGCTCGCATAAAATTGTAATTCTCAACGAAGCCCTTGCAGTAGGAAATGTCCTTGGTAAATGGCGCCCCTCCCTCGAGCAGCCCTCCTCGGTACACTCGAAGCGCGTTGAATAGGCACTCGTCCTCAGAATAGCCTTCGGTTCGATAAAACTCGATCAGCTCGAGGATATTGGCCCCATCCTCAGCTTTATCGATGCCGAGGATGCGATCATTGATCTGCCGGGCTCGACGAGGATAGCTTCGGAACGTGAAAATTTCGAGCAGTACGGCCAGCCCCTCTTGGGTTGCCGAGCACCGTGGCGGCCCCTTCGACAGCCATCTTGCCACACGCTGGGCATTGCCATTGATCGTGGTTCCGACATGCACCCACCCCTCGTGCACTTCCAGGATATCGATTTCTCGCCTTGAAAACAGGGCTCCGTCCTTAATCTTGACCGTATCGCCGCCTGCAGCCGCATCAGCAAGAATTCCGTCAGAGAGCTTGGCCTGAACTTTGTCACCTTTGAAGTACCGCGAAAACCGCTGATTCAGCTCCTCGACAACTTCTGAAGCGTGCACTTCCTTGGGATACTCGGCTCCGAGCGAATCATCGAGTCCCGAGAGGATCTCGTACATGAGTTTACCCAGGTCCGTTACGCGGGCATCCTCACCGAAAAGCCGGTCTTTGGGCGACCCATACAGCTTCTTGCTGAACTCCCAGAATGCGCGAGTGCCTCGACTTTCAAGCATTCGAACCACGTCCTGGTACTCTTCGCAAATCGACTCCAGCAAGCGTCCAAGCTCATCCTCGGTACCCAGACTCTGGCGAATATCTTGAATGATGTCTGAGAACTCCTCGATTTTTTTTACAGGATCAAACGAAAGCGGGCGCCCCTGAAAATAATCTCCACCGACCTTGGGCATTTGCTTGAACTTGCCCTTGCGAAGCGCTTCTTCAACCGAAGCGTCCCACTTGATTGCATCCAAGATCCGAATCGGTCTCTGCGCCTCTACTAACCGACGCGAAAGTCGCTTGATCTTTTCTTTTGTGGTTACCCAGACCATCTCCACTCAGGATGACATATCCCGATGCGAGCGCCACAAAAGTCTCGAAAAATACCTGCCGGGCTCGTGGCTTGCACATTTCTGATCTCAACAAAGGAGTGCTGAAGTGATGCTCGCTGCTTCTGCCGAGGGAAATCCCGCGATCGCTGAACTTCAACGAGCGCATCAAGCGCTGATCGAAACCGAGGTTTCCTTTTCGAGAAATGTCGACGACCTTCCCCAGCTTCCTCTCGAAGAGCTTCGGCGGCTCTATCAACGGGCCGTGCTCGAACTTGAAAAAAACAGCCCCGAATCTCCCTTAATTGCCGAACGCTGGGCCCGCACCGTCAGACATTTGGCGCTCGCCTTCTGGCAAGAGGCCCAGATTCAGTACCTCGAACGGCATGGCTCAGCCCTCCCTCGCCGAGTCTCAGGAGCCATTACTGTCATCACAGAACTCCAATCCACTCGAGAAAGCGCTCAGAGCCTCCTCGATGCGGCCGAACATCGACTCAGCTCAGAGCCTAAAAGCATCCAGCTCCTCGATGCCAAGCCGCTCCTCGAATCGCTGCTCTCTCGTGGAAAGTCACTGCTCGAACGGCCCGTCTCCCCTCTCAGCTTCAATGCCAGCATTCGGGCAGCGCATGAATACGGACGCACATTGGAGTACGCCTATCTTGCACTTGAGGCCGAGCGCGCTCGCGACGGGGCGTCCAGCACTTTAGAGCCCCAACCAGGGCAGGGTCTAAAACCACCCCTGAAAAAACCCGCCTAAGCCGTTCACACTCAAAGCAGGCGTCGATTTTCAACCGACGCTCTCTTCTCGATCCACCTACTCAGGCGAACCAAAAAAAACGGCCCGGCGGAATAAACCCGCCAGGCCGCTTGCTGTTGCAGATCGAATAAAACTCGAATTAACGCTTCGAGTACTGGTAACGACGGCGAGCGCCGGCGAGACCGTACTTCTTACGCTCGACTTCACGAGAGTCGCGAGTCAGGAATCCAGCCTTCTTCAAGATGGGGCGAAGAGCCGGATCAATACGAATTAATCCGCGAGCAATTCCGTGACGAACGGCTCCGGCCTGGCCTGACTTCCCACCACCGCTCACATTGATCTTGATGTCGTAACGTCCGACGAGCGAGGTCATCTCCAAAGCCTGCATGATCATCATGCGGCTTGTGGGACGAGGAAAATATTCTGCGAATTCACGATTATTAACAACGATCACGCCTTCTTCACCCGCACGAGGGCGAATGTACACGCGTGCAACCGCTGTCTTTCTTTTACCTACTTTATGGGTCTGCTTTTCCATGAAACTTCCTTCTGAAATTACTGAGCTGCCTTTTTCGCCAAGACCGTCCGACGGACCGTACCGACGGGCAGAGGCTGGGGGTTCTGAGCGGAATGAGGATGCTCGGCTCCAGCGAACACCTTCAGCTTCTTCATTTGATGGCGGGCGAGGCTAGACTTATTGGTCATACCCCAAACCGCCAGGCGAATCATTTCTTCAGGGTGACGGACGCGCATTTGAGCGGCAGTTGCCGTCTTCAACCCACCGACATAACCGGTGTGACGACGATAAAGCTTA
>JBDLQW010000071.1:0-5744 GCA_039800365.1 Pseudomonadota bacterium | reverse complement strand
CCTTGCATTCTCGCGAGGTTAGACCACCTCGCCCTTCGGTAACACCATTATGAGGCGACGACCCCGTCCCTCATTTATCGAGCACCGCGTCTTAGTAACGTTCTTTTTGAGGCGATTCGTACTATCCACAAGCAGTTACCTCTTAGCGTTAGATCGCCGACATAGAGGACATAATCGCCGGGAAATTAATGGGACATTTTCGTCAGGAAACGACATAAAATCTGCTCCCGCCGCGGCCAAGATCGCGTCGAATCAGTTGGGTTCTTTTGGCGTGTCATTTGTGACGCAGGGATCAGGTGAAGTGGGGGCTTACCAAGCTGGGAGCGGGCCTCAAGGCTACCTTCAAAAGGCCGATAGAGGTATCATGAGAAGAATGAACAGCTCAAACCCGATTAGAAAAGCAAGTTACCTTGGGGCTTCGACAGGATTTGCCTCATCTGGCAGAGCCCGCGGTTTTATATTTCTCTTGGTGTTGATGCCGTTTGTGGCAGCGGGTTGTACCAAAGCTCGCTTGATTAACCCTTACAATGCTCAGAACAAGAACGCACCGATCACTGATTCAGCGGTCTCTTCCCCGGGGTTCGCGGTAACCTCAGGGGGAACCCATTCAGCACAATCAGCACACTTCCGCCTTCAGGGGAGTGTGCACTTTGTTTCTGCTGAAACAGGAAATCCGACAGCGACCAACACGCAGTTAAAGCCTGGGCTTCAAGGTGTTCTTGCCCCGGCTCAGTGATGAGGGGTCGAGCTTGGCTTTTTAGGCACGACAAAAAGCGATTCAGAGGCTTCGAGCTCTGCCTTCTCGCGCTCTATGAACTCGGGGTCGTTTTTGGCTAACCAGTCGTCAGCGGCTTGGTCCAACACTGGATTCGACTTATCGACCTTAACGAAAAGCTTGCGCTTTTGAACTTCAACTTCGGTCCAAGCCAGCGGAGCTGCGCCTAGTGAAGCGAGCGAAGAAGAGAGGATCGCGGGGGTTCCCTCTGCATCGGGCTGCAGTTGAAAGAGAGCTGAAAACAGATCGCCTGCGGCATCTACGCAAATCGCTAATAAGTCTTCCACCGTAGGAGAGCTTGCTTTGGGGTCGAAATCGGAGCTGGCATGCACAGTCGTTGCCGCAAGCTTGCCAGTCTCGAGAAGTGAGAGATGGAGCACCACTTCATCCGAGTAGATTTCGCCTGACGCTCGAAACTCAGGGGGTGAGGTCATCTTGAAGGCCTCAAGCTCATGAGCAAAGTTCGCACTCAGGACGTCCTGAAGCATTTTCGTGTAGTCTTGAGGAAGGCCTGAATGGGTTGAGGGGCTGGCTTTACGTTGTTCTTTCATCAGCAAAACTCCGATTCTTAGTTTAAAGCGTGCCTTGAGGCAGTTCTTCGAGCGCTGGTAACTCACTCATTTTGATTTTGATCTCGACCGTGCGTCTTCCGCGAATGGCTCGAACCACAACAGCATCATTGGGGCGTTTCTTGTTGATGATCCGTTCAACGTCATTGGGCTCAAGAGTTTCAGTGCCATCGACAGCTGTGATGATATCGCCCACCTCAAGTCCCGCGCGGTCAGCTGGGCCACGCTCAATGAGGTTGTACATCAAGACTCCTTTTGAGGTTCCGAGCCGGTAATAGTGAGCGAGCGCTGGAGTCACTCGCTCAGCAAGAACTCCCAGCCAGGGGCGCGGCACTCTGCCGTAGCGTTGAAGGTCGGCCAGCACGTTTTTGGCTTCGTTGGCTGGAATGGCAAAACCGAGGCCACCGCTTTGTCCGGTTCGAGAAAAAATTGCCGTGTTGATGCCAATCACTTCGCCCTTCATGTTAAAGAGCGGTCCACCTGAGTTGCCTGGGTTGATCGAGGCATCGGTCTGAAGGAAATTATCGAAAGGACCAATTCCGATCGTTCGGTTCTTTGCTGAAATAATACCGACGGTAACCGTGTGTTGAAGACTGAAGGGGTTGCCGACCGCAAAAACAGGCTCGGCGATCCGGACTCGATCAGAATCGCCAAAGGCCACTTGTTTTAACCCGGGTGGAACGCGTCGCTTTTCATCAGTGAGTTTGAGCAGGGCGAGATCGAGTTTTTGATCTAAGCCAATGATTTTTGCCGAGTAGGCTTTCTTATCAATCAAGCTGACGAGCACTTCGCTCGCATGGCTGACGACGTGATAGTTGGTAATCACAAGTCCTAGGTCGGCATGAATAATAAACCCTGAGCCCAAAGACGATTGCTTCCGTTCTCGTGGAATGCCCCAGAACTGAAAAAAATCCTCCATACCAAAAGGAACGATGGTCTGACTGACAGTGGTTGAGCTGATATTGACCACCCCAGGGAGAACTTTCTCGACCAGATCAGGAAGCTCCTGAGGGGCCACGCTTCCCGCAAAAGCAGGTCTGGCTGATCCAGAGAGCAAAGTCATCCCAAGCCCGCAAGAAAGCAGGCCCAGAGCTAGTTTAAGAAAAATAGGGTGTCTGAAGCCAAAGGAAGCGTTCATACTCGCTTTCTTTCGCATAAATGCGCTCCAGATTCCAGTGTGTGCTCAGCGCGTTGAGGGGCGAGCTTACGGAAAATACTCTTTCACTCGAGACGAAAGAAGCACCGGAGTGAAGTGCTCCGCGTCTGGCTCGACGATCTTCCATTGCCCTTTTTGCTTTTCGAGAACAAAGCGCACTTGAAGCTTTTTTTCTACGGGTACCCGAGTTCCAGCCGAATCCCGGACCGACTCGATATCGTAATGAACCGCCATCACGGATCTTAACGGGCTTGAGCTTTTGAGGTCTGAAGTGATTTGAAATCCTCTGGCGAGGTAAAAGCTGTCTCGTGCCGGGCTAGCTTTCCAGTTCGTGAATTCGCGCCGCTCTTGGTCGAGTAAGCCAGACCAAATAAAGCCATCCGCATCTCGCTCAAGAAAGTAGTTCAGCACGGCTTCGGCAGTCGAGAATTGGTTTTTCAGTTCTAGGCCTCGAGGGGCCGTTAGGGCGACGGGACAGAGGCCGAAAACGAGAACAAAGACTGACAAGAGAAGGGTGCGGATCATGAGGTTTTGCCTGATTTTGAGGGAGATGGAGAGCCAGATTTTTTCGCAAGAATACAACGCCGGGCGATGGATTCGTTCGAAAGTCGAAGGGCGAAAAGTCCGGGTCTCAGGTACCGGCGAGGGGCATCGAATGGCTCTGCTGAAAGATTAAATGAGCGCGAACGAATACCTCCGTAGCTCTGGGAGGCTTCGATCACTTGGGCTTCCATCTGTACGGGATCATACTTCTCCACGATGAAAACATGGCCCGTAGGCTCATCGGCAAGGCGATAGACCAAAAGGTCAAAAGGCTTGAGGGGATCTCCCAGCTGCAGCTGAATTGCTTGAAACTGCTTTGAGAGATCGGTCAGGGTCTCGAGGCGTTCGGCTTCGAACTCCGGTGGAGGAGTGTACTTTCCCGTTCGGGAGATTTGGTAGAGTGCTCGAAAATCAAGAGTGGTGAAGCGAAGCTTTCTCACATCTGCAGGAAGGGCTGCCGAGGCGAGTCCTGAACAGTCGGTTCCGGTTTTAGAACCTCCGAGCCAATAGCCATTATGAGGCACAGCAATCTGAACGGTTTCTCCTGATTTCAGTTTTAAGCTCGGGGTTTCAACTAACTTCAGTGTTTTAAGAATCTGCTGGCGCTTGGCTGTCGGAAGAGCGTTGAGCAGCACCATGCGATCGGTCAGGGCGTCAGGGCTAACCGCTTGGGTCTGCGCTAAGGGTGCCACTGGCGCGCTGATGCTTGCCGCTTGAGTCGAGTTTGCGCTGAGCGCGGCGCTGGAGGGGGTTGGCAGTGACTGCTGCGCCAGCGAGGGAATTGCAGATTCGAAAGCCTCTACACTCAGCGCTTGTTGGGCCTTATCCGACGCAGTTGATAGGAGGTTTCGAAAACGCAGCCTCTCGCCGGGTTTCATAGTGGAGCGATCGGCCTGATCGAAATGCTCTTGTTGTTTACGGAGCGTTTGCGCTGCCCTAGCGATTCCTTCTCGTTTTTCAGCGATAGGCAGCTTGCGGAATTCATTCGTTAAGATTCGTAGATCCTCAGCGGCTCGAGACTCGAATTCACGCGCAATATTTTGAGTGTCACTCACTAAACGTTCGCGTTCAGCGTCCTCGATTCGGGTTCGAATGTTGGGAAAAAGCCTCGATGGAGGCAGGCTTCCTGCCGCAATCGGTGGGGGATTATAACTCGATTGAGGCGGTAGAGGCGGTAGTGGACGAGGCGGTTCTGATGGCGTGCTGGGTACAGCGGGTGTCGTGCCTGCGATGGGTGATTCGGAGACTGGTGGAGTGCTGACCACAGGGGGAGAGCTAGGTGGCGTCGTCGCCGGGGAGCTCGATTCTGGAGAGGGAATTGGGGCTGGGGTTGGAAGCGAAGGCGTTGAGGGTGCTGAAGCTTGGGGAAGATGGGGTAGAGCTTGATCGATTTTTTCTGGTGGGCAAGCCAGGCCTTTTTTTGAGTCCTTCTCATTGGCCAAGAAGCTATTTGGGCCGATGCTCTTGCTGGCCTGTGCATCGGTAAGGGCCTCCTTCGGAACAACGATAGGGGTCTCGCCGGTGGGTTTTCCTTGGCTATCTAAAGGAATCACTCTTCGTGCACCGTCTGCAGTGAAACGGGGATCCATTCTAAAATAGCCGGATCGAACTTGCGCCTCTCCTGGCGCTCGGCCCAGGTCGCTGACAGCGATTCTGCCCGAGAAAATTCCTGAAGCTGTCTGAGTCAGTTGAGTGTAGGCCCCGCTAGTAGCAGCAGCTCCTAGAAAAATGCTGAATCCCATTACTGCGGAAGTTGCGGTGGGACGGCAATTGCGCCTCATTTTGCCTCCCGAGAAAGGCCGCGCGACACTGCAGGCTCAGGAGGCTCGTAGGCTCGTTGAAACAACGCTTTATAATGGGCTCGGTCGGCAGCGCTGGCAGCGGTAGAGGTATCGTACTCCGACTCGAATTGTGGCGCTAAAACCTCATTCCATCCCATCGTAAAACAGATCGGCTGGCACCCCAGGTTCAATAAAGGCTTGCTCACGCAAAATTCCCCCTGAAACAGTTCTGTTTGAGCGGCGCTTTGCCCTCTCGCAAAAGAGGCTTGGCAAGCATCTGGTTGGTTTTCTGCTTTTCGAAGCTCAGTTTTAAACTCTCCTTGTCCTTGTAAATGCCCACTCCAGCAGCACCCTTTTTGGTGCTGGGGTAAGTCGCTGCAGGCTATTTTAGAGCCCTCGAGTTGCTTTTTGTAACGAGCAGGAAAGTAAATGCCGTAAGTTGGTAAATAGCTTTCTGCAGTGAAGCCTTCAGTAAAGCCTTGGAGAAAAGATTTTTTTTGCTCTTCTGAACTTTGGCAAATTTCAGGGACGGTTTGCTGTGCTCGCTCGGGGGCTTGTTTTTTTAAATTTTCGAAAAATTCTTTTTCATGATCGTCAGGACGGGGGCACTCGGGTGTTTGAGCGTGAGCCGAACTCTGAGTCATGAGAATTGCTAGAGCAAACGTAGCGCTCCAGCAACGCCCCTTCATGGTTGTGGAGCGGTCTGAGCTTTTGAAAAAAGAAGCCCGTGCTCTGGATAAACCCCAGGAATATCTCAAAAAGAATTCCCCCTCTCAAAAGTGTAGTGGCGTGGTCGGGCTTTGGCAAAGCCTTCTTTTTGAGGTGCTGCTACAGGAGTCATTTAGATCGATATTTCAGATAGTTAGAGCAATCCTTTGATCGGTTTTTGTTGACGTCTGAGGTGGGGCGCTGCTCGCACG
>JBDLQW010000070.1:0-3621 GCA_039800365.1 Pseudomonadota bacterium | reverse complement strand
AGGCAGGAAGTGATGCGACTCCGTAGCTCAGTTGGATAGAGCAGGTGCCTTCTAAGCATCAGGTCGGGGGTTCGATCCCCTCCGGAGTCGCCATTCCTGATAGAAAAGCCCACAGGTGGCTGATCGTTAGACACCCCTTTCAACATCAGCTTCTGGATTCTATCAGAAGAATCGAGGGTCTGAGCCTCGGGCTCAGACTGGCATGCGGCATGAACACTGGAGCGCCGGCGAGGAGTTCTGTTGCTCATGGTTCGTTCCTTTCGATCGACAGTGGTTTTGGCAGCTCTAGCATTTGTCTCTCTTTTTGCTTTTTCGAGCGCACCGGATTTTGAATTTCATGACGGTGATGTTGTTGCGTTTATCGGCGATAGCAATACGGAGTGGGGCACCTATCACCAAGTCATTGAGGCGTACACCCACCTGAGATTTCCTGAACGGAGGGTGCTTTTTTACAATGCGGGTCGTGCGGGCGATACCCTTTCGCAAGCAGCGAGTTGGCGAGTGGAGCACGATATTCTTCAGCGAACTCCTAAGCCCACCAAGATCTTTCTGACCTTTGGAATTAATGATCTCGCTTGGGGAGACGGCACCCCAGAGGCGATGGAAAAATACCGCTTCTATTACTACGAGGGAATTCGTCAGGTCATTGAAGCTGCTCAAAACCAAAATCCGCCGGTGGATGTTTATGTCCTTTCTTATCCAACGCTAGAGCCTCCGACCCAAGCCGAACTCAAGAAAAACCCCTGGATGAAGGGAGTGGCTCGACTTTCTCGTCCGGGGTCAATCTTACATCGCACCTGCGAGGAGGGCTTGGCGCTCGCCCGCTCTTTAGGAGCGAAGACTTTAGATATCGAAAAAGTCATGACACAGCTCGTGGCTGAAAAAGCGGTAGGAGCCACGCCCGTTTTTCATGATGAAGATGGAGTGCATCTGAATGGTGACGGAAGCCAACTTGTCGCGTTCTCGATATTGAAGCTTTTGAATGCGCCAACGATTGTTTCAGATGTGGAATTCAGTTGGGGCGCATCTGCTGGGCTACGAGCGGGGGTGCTCCAGGGTGCATGGGTCGATCAGATTCAGGGCGAATCATCTGGTCGATTGCAATTCGTTCGCCATGACTCGGCTTGGCCACTGGTTCAAGGATTCACTTATCGCAACACCCCTTCGCCATTGAAATTTCAATCGCCGATGGATTCTTTAAGTCAGTATCGGTTAAGGATTCGTGATCTTCCCGAAGGCCGTTATAAAATCGAAGCCAATGGAAGTAGGATTACTGCCGCAGAAGGGGTCTCGGCTGCGGATCTCCATCAGGGGATCAACCTCGCTTCTTTCGGGTATGATTCCAGTAACCCTCGAAGCCCATGGGCGGTGATTTCAAGAGAGGTTTGGATGGAGGGATCGAAGAAGGCTTATGCTGAGAATCAACGATTGCAGCTTTTGTGGTCGGGGGTTCGAGTTCATGACCGAGACTCTCGCCTCAAAGAATTAGATCATGAGATCCTTCAGGCCTCGAGGCGTGCCATGCGACTCTCTCAGCCGCGGCCTATTGAATTTGTTGTTGAAAAAGTCGAGTAGCGCTGGAGTGAGCTAGACCGTCCAAGCAATGGTGAGCCCTAAGGCGGTACCGATCGCCACATCGAGCGGGTAGTGAGCGCCAACATGAATTCGCGAATAGCTGATTGCCGCGGCATAGCCAATCCAGATCGGCCATCCCCAACCTAGTGCCAGTCCCAGGCTGACGCAAACCACCCAAGCGCAGGCGCTATGAGATGACGGAAAAGAGTAGGGATCGGGATTTTTGAGTAGGGACTGGAAGCCCTCAAGCGACTCTGATGGTCGAGGGCGACGAGATAAGGTCTTGATGCCAAAGCAGAGTGCCAGGGTGGTGAGTAATTTCGGGATGATCGTCAGCGCCAGCTGACGGTATTGGCCTCCCGCCGCGAGAGCCGTGAGGCTGAGGATGGTCCAACTCTGCCAATCTCCAGCTCGAGTGAAAGACCGCATGAGTCGGTCAGCGATGGGTCCACGAAACTCACTGATTCGACGAAGGCTCGACTGGTCGAAGGCCACGATTACTGAAAAAGTTCGAGAGAGAGTTGTCATGATCTCGATGCCTCACAGAAGAGTCGCGGCTCACCGCAACCGTTGATGTGAGCTTATCGGTAGGGGCATTCGAAAATACAGTTAGAGTTTGGTTAGGTTCAGGAGTTTTTGAGGAAACTTCTTGAAACCAACTAACAGACCTTTCATTTTGCCTTCGACTTTGGAACCCCTTGCTCTTCAGGTGTTGAGTTCCGGGGTCAGAAGTTGCTCTTTAGTCAGCAACCATCAGGGCCGAGATGCTTCGAAGGTAGACTTCCGAAAAGATCATCGGGGTTGTTCCAACACGCGAAAGGATGTCGGTACTGACATCGTAGGAGAACTGGTCTACCGCATTGTAACCTACCGCTGCACTTGCCACCGCGATGGTTGAGTCGGGGAGCTCAATCATACTGGTGACACCTTTAAGAACGCTGAGGTTCGTGTAGGCCAGCGTGCCGGAACCGATCGAAGTTGATGTTATCGGATAAGAATAGATCTCAGCAGCAGTGGCAGCTCCAGTGGAATAAGCAACCAAAAGGCGTCCATTCGAGTGCATCAAAGCCGCTGTGGGAAGATGAGCAGCCGAAGGTGCGGAGACGGTACTGAGGCAGTCAGTCGAGGAGACGTAGCCCGAGCTCTTCACCAGAGCAACTTTATTATTGGGTGAGGCACCCGCGTGCAGGTAGATAATCGTGTTGCCAGGTCCTTGAAGAACCTCTGTTACTAGAGTGTTCGTTGCCGCGCAGGCGCCCTGTGGATTATTGACGTATGCAGTAGCCGAAATTGGCGTTACACGGCCACGATTACTCGAAAATTTCTCGATTGCGCTCGATTTACTGACAAGCCAGCCGCCGTCAAAGGTGGATGCGAAGGATCGCAGAACCCCATTAAGAGCGCTGAGGTTTTGAATAAACAAGAAAGTGCCTGATCCGTCCTTATTCACTCGGTCGATGCGCCGACCGCCAGAAGAATTCTCGACGAGCACTAAGACTGCCTTTTGGTCATAGTTGACGATATCTACGGGCTGGTCGCCCGCTCCTGCGTTTCGATTGTAGTCAAAGACTACGCGATCAAAGGTACCGTTCAGTCGATAACGCGATACGGTCTGAACGGCTACGTCGGTAGTGACTCCAGCGCCCACGTAGGTTGAGCCACTGGTCACATAAAGATATTTTTCTCCGGAGGGCGTCGGCCCCGGTTGTCCGCTGGTGACATTCGAACTGCTGCTCGACCCTTTTCCGAATAGCTCGCAACCCATTACTGAAAGTGAGGCACTGATCATCGCACTCACTGTTAAGAATTTTAGAGGAGTTGCTGGGATGGTTCGTTTCATTTCACCCGTCCTTGCCCTGTCAGTATTGTCGCCCGCCCTTAATTTATCGGCAAATTCATTCTGTTTCTGCAGGGGTTCGGTGCGATACGAATCGCCTCAAAAAGAACGTTACTAAGACGCGGTGCTCGATAAATGAGGGACGGGGTCGTCGCCTCATAATGGTGTTACCGAAGGGCGAGGTGGTCTAACCTCGCGAGAATGCAAGG
>JBDLQW010000069.1:0-23076 GCA_039800365.1 Pseudomonadota bacterium | reverse complement strand
GACTTACTCCCAAGCGACGCCCCAGCCAAAGCCCCAGCTCCTTCGAAAAATCACTTCGAAAAACCGGAGCACGGGCTGTTTCTAAACCCATTCGAGTAGCTGAGAGCGGGTCAGGCGAGAGCATCCAGGCATAGCCCAGCGCTAGCCCCCAATGCATGCCCGGGCGAATCTGCTTTGAAACGCCCCAGAGCGCTTCTCCAGAAAATCCCGACGTCTCGGTAAGTCGCGCAACACTGGGAAACTGATCCAGACGCGAGTACCGTCCGCGCAATCGAAGCACTGTTTTCCAGTCTTTTGAAAACTCTTTTTGAAGCCCGAGGTTCAAGCCCGGCGACACGCCTTGCACCAACTGCGCCTTTGCCCCCGTACCTCGATCCGTCATCGACATCAGACCCGTGAAAAAATCGAGCCCCAACTGCCAGCGCCACGCTCGACCATGCCCTTCTTGAGGAAGGGGCTGCTCGAGCACCGAGACGGGCAAGGGATCTGACGGCGATGCCGCTAACGGTTTCACTGCCAAAGCCCGGAGTTCCGGAGCGCTCTCGAGTTTTTCAGCTGCACGTACCACGGGCTGAACTTCCATCGAAGCCGGTTGACGAAGCTTCTCGGCGCTAACCAGTACCGGGTCAGCAGCAAGTGTTCGAGACGACGCGAAATGCACCTCTACCGAAGTCAGAACCTCACCTGATTTCAACGTCACCACTTCTGACCCAGAAGCGAGACCTGGCTCTTGATCCATCAAGTCTTCGATGCGTGTCCCACCTGCGAGCGGTTGCCTCGGCTCTGCTGGTTGCAAAATCCTTTGAATCAGATCTTGAGAAGGAGCCAGCACCATGGGCTTCGCACTCACAGAGGCAGGAGCCCGCTCCTGCTCGCGAGAGCTGACTTGCACGGGCAATGAATGCTCTTGAGCGACAATCGAGACGGGATCGCTCTCAGCCTTGGGATTCACCATCAGCTCGACTTCTGATGAGCGCGCCTCTGCCACGAGTGCTTCCGACTCAGGCGAGTCTCCCAGCAAGCTTCCCTCCTCACGAGCCCCCCGCTGAGGAAGAAACTCATACAAGCGCTTTCCGATCTCAACCTCCAGAGGCACGACCATTTCTCGAGGAAGAGAAATCTGAACGCGCCCCTTCTTCACTTCAAGCCTCGGCGGCACCACCTCTCGACTGAGCGATCGAGGCGGCGCTCGAACCACCAAAAGGCTATCCGGATCCATTTTAAGAATCACTTTTCCGGGAATGAGCGTAAGCTTTGCCCGTCCTCGACTGGAGGTATAGATCGCATCGCCGCTCTTCACGGCCAAGCCATCGCTCTCGAGATCACGCCAAACACCATAGGCCTCTTCACGAAAGCGAATCAGCCCCGCCTCACGACTGAGATCGCCGACCTTTACCGAATCACGGTGATCCTGCTGTTTTACTGAAGTGAACCAACGCGGCTTCTCAGATTCGAGATAAAAAATGACCCCCAGCGTGGTTGCTACCACGGCAACGAGAATGTCGATTTTTTGGCGCCATGAGTTCACAAAATAACCCCTTTTCCTCTTTGGTAGAATCGGAAAATCGCTATGATGAACTGAAGAGATTTCTAAAAAATGGTGGTTTTCCGGAAAGGGCGACGTCAATTTCATGCCTGTTTTTTCGGTTTCGATCAGAACCAGAATCCTCGCCCTGATTGTCAGCGCTTTGGGCATCAGCCTTTCCGTGTACTTGTACTTGGGGCAAAACCTCATCGTTCAAGACAAAACCTCCTACATTTTTGATGCGAGCTTCTCGAAAGTGACAGTGACTTCAGAACTGGTGCGCTCGGCGGTAGACCGCTTCTTAGCCCTCGTGCCCACCGTACGTCGCTCAGGCATCGATGCGCTCGAGCTCAACGAAAAGCAGGCATTCTTCGCTTTGCTTCGAGTGAACTCAGAAGGAATTCTGCAAGTCGATGCGGCAAAAGGCGAATCAAAAGGAGAGCTTCTAAAGCTCGTCTCTTGGAATCCCTCAGAGCTGCTGGCTGGAAAAATTCGAATTCGCATCGACTCTGATGGGAAGTCGATCGAAGTGGTCGCCCCTCTCAAGGACCGCACCTTTCTTTTTGGGCGAGTGTTTCCGAGCCGGGCTCTGCTCGAAGGCGCCTCACGCGACTTTCAAATTCGAATCCTCCCGCACCATGAGGCCCAAGCCGTTTTCCCTCCCGAGATCTGGGCCTCATTGAACTCAGGTGAGTTCATTTCGGGAGTTAAGGAAGTGAACCTGCAAGGAAGCCCTTACCTCATTGCCTATGAGAAACTTCTAGGCGGCGAATATTGGGTGCTGACCTTTGTATCCAAAGATGCTGCTTTCTCTGCTGCTCGTGAGCTCACGCGAAAATCGATTGCCTTAGGCGCAAGCCTGTTCTTTTTTACTCTTGCCGGAGCCCTTGTGCTCATCCGAAGCTTGATCACTCGAATTCAAGCGCTCGTAGATGCCACGACGCGAGTCTCCGAGGGAGACTTCTCTCATGAGCTCAAAACAGGCCTCAAGGATCGAGACGAAGTCGGAACCCTGTCTCGAGCTTTCGACCTCATGAGGCGAAAAATCAGCGAGCTTTTGATTACCACTGCCGAGAAGGCGCGAATGGAGAAAGAGCTCGAAACCGCCCATCTGGTTCAGAACCGCTTTTTCCCTGATAAAGACTTCAAGCAGAAATCGATTCAAATCACTGGACAATCTCTTATGGCCAGCGAGTGTGGTGGCGACTTTTGGCATTACCGCGTCTTTCGAGAGCAAATCCTTCTGATCATGGGAGACGTTACCGGCCACGGTGTATCCGCTGCACTGATCACTGCTGCGGTATTTGCGGTTTTTTGTCAATTTGTTGACCAGCTTAAAAAAGAGCCCCATCGCTTTTCAGATGCCACCGAAATACTGCGCGCTTTGTGCGAAACACTGAACAAAACTTTGCTCGCAGCCGGCGGTGGCGACTCCACGTTTCCATGCTTGGTTGCGCTGATTGATCTCGACCAAAACCACTGCACGATCCTCAATGCTGGGCATCCGCCTCCGTTCCTTTTTCGCTCAAGCGCTCAGGGCGCTCAGTTTGAGATGCTAAAAACGGCATCAAATCTGCCTCTAGGACAGCCCGGAGATTATGCCGCAGAAGCCTCGAATCATCGTCTCGAGCCCGGCGAAAAAATCTTCTGGTACACCGACGGTCTTTTTGACGCCAGGACGTCAGATCAAACCAAAATGAAGAAAAAAGATCTTTTTCAAAAACTTTGCGCAAACGCCTCAGGAGACCTTGCCCATGCCGCAATTGAAGAGGCACGTCTATTTTTCGGCTCTGATGCGACTCACCGACCTGATGACATCACCGCGATCATGATTAGTAGGCGGGCCTAAGCCCGCAAAGAATGCGGCTCTTTTTATCGCTTTTTCTAAGACAGGTCGCTAGCGACACAGGCCTTTCAGGACCCATCTCAAATCGAGCGAGAGGATAAGTTATCCTTTAGTCGAAGGGCGACCTCATCCGATAGGCCGTTAGGTGATGAACTTGCGAGCACATTGGAAGCTAAGATCCCTTGCGCCACTGTTGCGGTTCAGTCTGATCGCAACCGCATGGGGCGTTTTATTTCTTACGGGATGCAACTCGTTTATCGAAAAAGGCTTTTTAGGAATGGGAAGTATCTCGGTTCAGGATCTCAGCGACGACTCGGTTGCCACCACTTCGAAGACTTGGACCTGGAGCTGCTCGGGTGCGCCCCCTTGTCAGTACCGATACGCCATCAGCCCTTCCTCTACCTGGTCACCCACCGGTGACTTCAGCTCAACTCCATCGGCGAGTATTAGCGGGGGTGATGGGCTTTATTACCTTCATGTTCAGGCTCGAGATAGCGAAGGGAATCTCTCTGAAGTGAAAACCGTCTCGGTCCTGCTAGACAACACGGCGCCCACTATAGACTCGATTTTAGTTCAAAGCTCGCAAGCCGTAGATGTCACTTTCAATGAAGCCATGGGCAGTTCAGCGTTGAATGCTTCGAACTACTCGCTCTCAGGATCAGGAAAGGGATCGCTCCTCGCAACCCCAGATTCGGTGAGCTGGGTTTCTGGAGGCACCTATCGACTTCACTGGAACTCAGGCCTCATGCTGATCGGCGGTGATATCATCCTCTCAGCTTCAGGTGCCCAAGACCTCGCTTCGAACACCGTCATAGCCAACACGCTCACCCAAAGCGGCGGAGGCATGGGCACAGCCCCCACTCTCACAGGAATCGCTTCAGACTCGACAGCGACGACTGCGAAATCCTGGAGCTGGAGCTGCAGTGAAACCTGTCTTTACCGATACGCCATCAACTCAAGCTCGAGCTGGTCGCCAACCGGTGCCTTCACTTCCAGCGCGAGCGCCTCGATCAGCTCAGGAGATGGAACATTTTACCTTCATGTTCAGGCCCAAGACTCGGCCGGAAATCTTTCATCCGTGAATTCGGTATCCTTTGTTCTCGACACCACGACTCCCTCGCTGACTGGACTCAGCACCGATACCACTCCCACGTCATCCAAGACCTGGACCTGGGGCTGTAGCGAAGCATCCTGCAACTATCGCTCGACGATCGATCAAAGCCCCACCACGACACCCACCGGAGCTTTCTCCTCGACCACAACTCTCACGCATTCATCGGGAACAGGAACCTTCTACCTTCACCTTCAGGCTCAAGACTCGGCAGGAAATGTCTCGGCAACCACCCACGTTTCAGCGGTCATCGACAACACTGCCCCAGCGATCACCATCAGCCCTCTAGGGTCGTTTCAAGGAAATACGGCAACTGGCGCCCTGTCGTTTAGTTTAACCGAAGCTCACGTGGGCACGGGAACCAGCTTGAGCATCGAGCTCAATCCTGGGTCGGGCTGGAGTAGTCTTGGAACGCTTCCAGCGACAGCAGGGGCCAATACGGGAACCGCCTACTCTTTCACTGGCTGGACGGTACCTCTTGCCGATACTGCAGCAGCACAAATTCGAATCAGCTACACCGATCAGGCAGGAAATAGCACCACCGAAACCAGCGCACCCTTCACTATCGACTCGACCCCCCCGCAGCTCTCGGCCACGGTCTTAAGCTCAGGTCAAGCGACGACGAGTAACGCTTCGGTTCCGATTGCCCTATCTGCCACTGATTCTCTCTCGCCCATCCACTCAGTTTGCATCAAAACCCACGCTACTGCGCCATCTGCTAGCGACGCGTGTTGGTCATCACTGGTTTCATTTGGAATTACCCCCGCAGCATCGCTGAGCTCCATCCCCCTATTCTATAACTTGGGAGTGGCCTCGGGAACCTATACCCTTTACTTTTGGCTCAAAGACTCGGTTGGAAATGCCTCTTCGCTTTCAGCAAGCGGTGTAGGCACCAGCGGAACCGACCGTGGAAGCATTATTTTTGATCCTCCTTCGGCGCCAACGATCTCGCTCGCTCAATCCTCCTCGGACGACTCGCCCGCTCATCCGCTGGGTACTGGGGATAAATCCGTGAGCGTGGGAGGGTCGGTCTATCTCAAGTGGTCGGCCTCAAGCACTTCTGGAATTCCAGCAACCGGAATCTCGATTGAGTACACGACGGATGATGTGAACTTTTCAACTCTGATCAGTGGGCTCTCGAACTCAGCCAATACGGGGGCCTGCACCCTGAATGGCAGCTTCACGGGTTGCGCGGTCTTGACGGCTCCGTCCTCAGGGTATTTTCGATTGCGAGTGCGCGCGCAAGACATCCATAACTACGCTGCTTATGGGGCTGCTAACGGAATGAATACCGGATCGCTGAATTTTCTTGCGGGCAACACCGATCTTGCCCTGGGAGCCAGCGCGAAATCAGCAATTCTTCTACCGTGCGATCAATGCGGGCTTGCAGTACTCAACGATGGAAGAATTTTTTTAGGAGATAGCCGGGGCTTGGGCTGGCAAAATCCCGCCACCGGCGCCTACGAAATTCTGATTCCCAACACGGGCACAAGCTCAGGCGACGGAGGCCCGGTAACCAGCGCAACTCTCAACAGGTTAAGTAAAGTCGCGGTCGACTTTGCCGGAAATCTCTTGATTCTCGACGATGTGAAACTCCGAAAGCTCACGACAAGCACCTCTCCAATGACCATACAGGCTTTCATTGGCGGCGGTTTTGATACTTCCGATAGCATCAGTAATCCCCTGTTGCTTCAACTTCCCAATACCGCCATTTTCTTTCCACTACCGAACGGCGATATTTGGTTTGATCTGCATTCTTCGAAGCTCAAGAAATATACGTCATCGACGGGTCAAATTACGAGTCTTCAAATGGCAGGAACTGGAAATAGTTACTCAGCCTCGCACGACCTCATGGCCTGCGTTCATTCCGCCATTTTTCCCATTCTAGGATCGAGTGGAGCCCTTCAGCAGATGGGCTGGCGCATGTTCTTTGGAGGCCTTTCAAGCGCCTGCGCGTACACTAATGAGTGGAGGGAGGAATTCGCTTATGCCGCCATCTCGCCTGAAACCGGACTAAGTGAGCTTCCCGCTCCAGGCTATATCAACTCGGCTTTTCCAGCTATCGCGGGGGCGGGGGGCTATCGCGAATTCCATACCTTTCATTTAGGTCGAAACCTCAAGACCTATGCCATTGGTTTTGACTCGTGGGTTTTTGGATTAGGGCCTGCAGGTCTTTTAGAGTATCAAAGCAGCTCAAGGTCTTGGACTCGTGTCATGGGCACGGGAGGAAGCGGCACTTGCGCCGATCTGACTTTGGCCTCAGACTGCAACATCACGCCGGGAGATATTTCGGTAAATTCATTAGGGCAGATCTTTTTTGTCGATAAAAAAGCCAAGAGCGTTCGTACAATCGCTAACGATGGACGAATTCAAACCCTGATGGGCGATGCGCTTGGATCCACCGATAACACCACTGCCCTTCAAGCGCGCTTCTCGGGCCTAACTGATCTCAAGTATTGGTCAGATAGTGGTACTGATCGGTTTGTGATTCTAGACTTCCAAGATTCTCGAATTCGCGAGTTTACTGAAAGCGGGGGCCTGAGCACCCTTGCCGGAGCTCAGTATAGCGCGGTGCCTGCAGCTGGCTCAGTGGCCAACACTCAACCCATTCTTACGGTTACTGACGAAACAACTACTCGGTTTCAACTGAGTGCTTCAGGTGATGTGTACTTTAGGCTCGACGCCCCAGAAATCGCACGGCGATCGCGTAGCACTGGTCTTTGGGAAAATTTGATTGGAATCGGGAATACCTATGCGCCCAAGTTGATGGGGCTTTACGGCAATAGCCTACTGCTTCGAGGCGGGAACCAATGGTGGGATAAGGCTGACGGATGGATTCAAAATCTCAACCTATCAACGACGGTCCTGAGCTCAGTAGTCTCAGGATCGGCCTTTAGCCCCGATTTTTGCGCTGATGGCACAGCTCTTAACGCCTGTAATATTCGCTGGAATGGGGATTACGGTGCCCAAGCCATCTACGATACGGTCTTGAACCAATGGCTCACGGTCGAAAATGGCAACTCAGCAAGAATCGTTCGCTTTAATGGCGATGGTTCAGGAACAATGGAAACTCTGGTCACCCTTCCCCGGCAGATTCACTCGTTTGACGTCAAACGTTCATCTGATCTCAGCACGAACCGAGTTTATTACTGCGCTACCGACCATCAACTCTATCGCTATGATCTCAATACCTCGACCGAAACACATTTGGCTTTTTCGGTTCCTGGAATGCTCTGCCACGACACGGTTCGATATGTCGAAAGCCGAGATGCGCTTTTGTTCATCTATTGGCTCAATGGGCTCGATGGCGTAGCTGAATTCGTCAATCCTTAATCGCTACTGGGCCGAATGGCTCGTTTCCACCTGACTTTCTGGCAACTCTTGAACTCGGGTTCCATCTCGAATGCGATCGCTTGGAAAGATCACCACACGCTCGTGCTCTGATAACCCCTCTTGAATTCTCACAGTTGTCAGACTTCGCTCGCCAGCTCGCACTGGGGTCAATACCGCTCGACCCTCAACTACTCGGTACACCGCCCAGACCTCAGAGTTGCTAGCGCGGTCCGACCCCCCAGCTGACTCAGTCGTCTTGAGACTCGGATCTCGAAACAGAGCGCCCATGGGTAAAATCAACGAGTCGGGATACTCGGCAAGCACTAAAGTAAGATCAAGATGATAAGAACTTCCCAGTCGTTCTCGTACGTGTGACGGCAACTCGAGCGGCTCGAGAATCACTTCGGTGCGCTCTTCCTCGACCCCAAGCGCTGAGATCTTATTAAAGCCTGCGCGACTCACACGAACCACCCGAGCCCCAAGCGGAGCACTACCTCCCCAGTTCTCGATCAAGGCACTAGCTCCGATCGGCACGCGAACTGCGTCCGTCGTCAAGAGCTCTGCCACGATTTCTAGATGATCGGGGTCAACAATCTCGAGAATGGTCTCGCCTCGATGAATAGGACCCGCCGCTTCACGATAGATCTTTGAAATCACGCCAGACACTGGCGCTAGAACCGGATCCCACTTCAAATCCCAGTAAAGCTCGGTAATTAAGTCTCCCTTTTTGATCGAATCCCCCACTCGATGTCGAATGCGACGGATATCTCCATCGGCAAATGCGCTCACCGGATACCGCTCTTTCGAACGAAAATACCCATCCGAAACCATGAGCTCTCGGAACAGCCCTCGTTGTACTGAAGCCACTTCAACAGGCACCGCTTGAGGAAAGAAAAACCACCGGATTGCAAATAGGATGACTCCGCCCAAGAGGACTATTCCAGCGATTTTTTTGATCGAAACATGAGGCATCGATAGGATCTCTGGTTCAGTCACCGGATTTTAACGCTTCACTCAAGGGCAGTCGTTCTAAAACCCGTCTGACCCAAAGGGTACTCAACAAAGACGACACCAACGTAACGGCAATGGCGATGCCGAAGGTTCTGCGGGTCAAAACGAGGGGAAACTGAAACTCTTCAGTGTGAATGGTGGCCATCATCCAAGCGGTCAGCCCCCACCCCAAAAGACAACCCGGCGCCAGACTTAGTGCCACTTGTATCCAGAGCTCAGCACTCAAAAGACGCTTCACTTGACGACGTGAAAACCCTAACACGGCAAGCACTGAAAGCTCCCACTGCCGCTCAGAAAGGCTCACCTGAGAGAAATTGAAGATCGTCGCGCCACTCATCACCCAGGCAAAGCCCATCAAGATGGCTGTAGTGACCAAAATCACGCGACCAAAGCCCTGAGTGAATCCCTCAAGAACCGAGCGCTTCCACCGCATCGAGACCACCACGGGAAAGTCGCCCACGCGATTTTGAAGCGCGCTCTCCCGCTCGGGATCTACCAGAATCGAAAAGCCATTCTGAGCATTCTGTTCTTGAAGCGCTCGCGACAATGAGGTTTGCGCCATCACACCAGAGATTCCCAAAAGTTGATCGCTAAAGCTCGACACCGGCACTTGCCACGAGAGGAGCCTACCCTCGAGCGATTCGACTTCAACCCGATCGCCCTCCTTCAAATGCCACAGCTTCTCAAAGAGTCGGTTCATCACAATGCCCTCCTCATGAATCGTCACAGGCTTTAGATCGCGATCCAAAACCTGCCTCATCATCGAGGACGGTGGCAGCCCCAAGACCACGCCCTCGCGCCGGTGCTGCCGATAACGAAGACGCACCGGGGCGAGTCGATAGCCCTCAATCGCTCGAACTCCCGGAAGCTTGAGCCACTCGGCAAATGAGCTCAGGCCCACCGGCCGAGTGCTCATGACATTGAGATCTTCGCGTTGAACCCGATGGAACTGGGTTTCAATAACCCAGTTGAAAACATCGAGCCAACTTCCAGCAGTCACCACAATGCTCGTTGCGAACGATAGGCCCAAAATCAAAATCACCAAACGCAAGGGATGGTGAAAAAGGTTTCGAGCCAAGATCCGATGACTCATCGAAACACGCTTCCACCACCTCAAGCGCTCCCACCCTGCACGCCCGTACAGCACAGGAGCAGGAGGACGCATTGCCTCTGCGGGGGCCAAGCGAACGGCAGCCCGAACGCCCCTCCAAGCACCACCCATTCCGGGAAGCACTCCCACCACGACCCCGACCAAGACCGAGCGCCCGCTCAGCGAGAAATCAATGTCGGGAAACCGAAAGAATGGCTCATAACTCTGAGCGTAGCCCCAGCCGAAGACTCGCCCTAGAAGCACTCCAGGAATAATTCCCCCCAGAGATAAAAGCGACACTAGGCTCAGGTAATGCCTCAGGAGCTCTGAGGAGCGATAGCCCAACGCTCGAAGCGTAGCGATCTGTGGGCGCTGCTTCGTTAGCAGACGCCCCACCATGATATGAACCAGAAAAGCCGCCATGGCCAGAAAAGCCGTGGGGGCAACCCAGGCCGTCGTGCGCTGCTGTGCGATTTCATCATCCACAAATCGAGCCGAGGGCCACTCCTCTCGCCCAATAGAAGAACGTGCGCCAAAAGCATGAGTCAAACGATCGACCTCAAGCTTCACGGCTTCCCGCTTGGCAGTCGACTCCAGCCGCAGCGAAACTCCCGTGATGGCTCGCTCGAAGCGCGAGAGCCGCTCGAGGTCCATTCGCCTCATCCACACGACCCCAAACCGTTCATCATTGGGCATCGGGCTTGCTGGACTGACGGCCACGACATACTGTGGAGAGATCCCAATTCCGACCACCCGTAGCCATTCACGCCGACCCTCAAGCTGGGCCATGATGCGCGAACCAGGCTTGAGATGATGCCTTCGTGCGAATCCCTCATGAAGAATCACTTCCACCTCTTCAGACCGCACTGGAAATCTGCCTTCACGAAGATGCACTTGGTTTAAGGCCTTCTCGCCTGCCTCGCCCAGTGCGAGGTAGCGCCCCACACGAAATCCTACGATCTCAGGCTTTCCTGGCGATAAGAGTCCATCTACCACGAGCTCTGCTTGAACTTGCTCGACCCCAGCAATTCGCTCGAGAGAGTGAAGGAGGCTCTCTGGTGCCCGCTTAAAGCTCACAAAAAGCTCTGCGAATCGATACGACCGATAATACCGGTCTCGAGCATCTCGAAGCGACTCATAGGCGCTCCACGTTGAAACCAGTAAAGACACCCCACACGCAATCAGAGCCGCAACCCCCCACGCTGAGGTCAAAAGCGCTCGCGCCTCGCGCCAGGCTTTCGTGCGAAGCGTACCCTGCCCTACCATTGAATCTCGTCTAGAGTGGCCCGCCTCGAGTGATGCTCGATTTCACGAATTCGACCATCGACGAGATGCACGACTCGATCAGCCAGTGCGGCGATGGCGGCGTGATGCGTGATGATGGCGACCAAGGTTCCTAGCGCTTCATTCACCTGAAGAATAGCAGCCAGAACACGCTTACCACTCGTCGCATCGAGGGCTCCGGTGGGCTCATCGCAAAGCAAAATATCGGGTTGTTTGGCCACCGCACGCGCGATGGCTACCCGTTGTTGCTCGCCTCCAGAGAGTTGCGCAGGGAAAAAATCGGAACGCTCCTCAAGCCCCACTAAACGTAGTGCCTCACCCGGATCCATCGCTCGCCTGGAAAGCTCGGCAGCCAGAGCCACGTTCTCAATCGCTGTGAGGCTAGGAATTAAGTGATAAAACTGAAAGACAAATCCAACATGCTCGCGGCGAAAATCAGTCAACTGGTCTTCTGTGGAATGAACCAGATCATGTTCTCGATAGAACACCTCGCCTGAACTGGCATGATCTAGTCCGCCAAGAATATGAAGGAGCGTCGACTTGCCACTTCCAGAGGGCCCTAAAAAAACCACAATCTCCTTCTCAAAAAGCTCGAGATTGAGGCCGCGTAACGCCTCGACGCGTTCAGAACCAAAAAGATAGGATTTTTTTAAATCGCGCGCCGAAAAAACGGGCCTCGTCTCACGACGAGAGGCGTCTGCTTGCTCTAAAACCGGTTGGCGATCGATCTGCATAGACTTCTCAGATCCGCTCTCAAGCAAAGCGAGTGCCGTCGATCGATCAGGTCACGGCTTTTCAGGTAAAAATCATTTGTACTATTTAGAAGAATTTAGCCGCTGAATCTGTGCCTGAATAAATTCCTGCATCTTCTCAACTGGAAAGGGCTTTTCAAAGACTGCATCAAAACGGGCCTGAAGGGTCACACGCACATCGCCTGTAACTAGGGCTTTCGGAATGGCTGCATCGACTTGCAAGGCAATCTGGTCTCCTGTGGTTCGAGGCAGCCGGTAGTCTAGAAACAAAATATCAGGCGGATTGGCTTGAATCTCTTGAAGCGCGCGCACCGGATCGGAACACGTCACGATCTCGAGCTCGGGGCAGGCAAAAATCTCAGAAAAGACATCCAGAAGATCGGGCTCATCATCAAGGTAGTACAATCGCAATGGCATGGCTCACGCATCCTTTTTCTTGAAACGAATCTCAAAGCAGGTATGGCCCAACGATCGGTTCAGCATGAGAGTCGCACCATGCTGCTCAAGAATGCCTCGAGCAATGGAAAGGCCCAGACCCGTTCCCTGCCCCACCGATTTAGTCGTAAAAAAAGGCTGAAAAATCTTATCCTCGACCTCAGCTGGAACGCCTTTTCCTGAATCCATGACTCGAATCAGCACTTCGTCGCCCTCATCAAGCGAACTCACCACGACCCAACGTTCAGGAAGCTCACTCACTGCATCAATCGCGTTATTGATCAAATTCACGAGCACTTGCTCGATCTCAACTTGATCACAAAGAATCTGCTTTTGGCTCTCCAGCTTCGCATCGATGGTCACCGAGTGGCGCTTGGCTTTTGCTTCAGTCAACACCAAGCACTCGTTGACGATATCGGTCACCCGCTCAGGTCGATGCTCAGCACCTTCGGTTGAGCGCGAGAACTTGCGCAAGCCCTTCACGATCTTGGCGATGCGCTCGGTCGCTTTGGTCATGGCACCTAACCGATCTGTAAACTTCTGCTCATCGCCCTTGATCCTGGGTAAAAGAAACGCATTGGCCTGAATCACGGCAAGCGGATTATTGATCTCATGGGCGATACCGGCCGCCATTTCTCCCAAAGAAGCCAGCTTCGAGTTCTGAATGGCGTTCTGACGCTCTTGTTGAAGAAAGGTTTCCATCTTCACTTCATTCGACCGATCCCAATTCACGCCCACCATCAAGACTGCCTCGCCGGATTCATTACGAACCACAGTGCCCCGGGCCCCCAAGTGTTTGCGCTTGCCGGATGGAGTCAGGATTTCGAAAGTCATGAAAAACTGAGCCTGGGTGCGTAAGGCCTGTTCGAACTGCTCAATGGCAGTTTTTCGCCCATCAGGAGCAAGCGCCTGCTCCCAAGCTTCTACCGATCCCGAGAACTGTGACGGATCGCTTTCAAAAAGGGCATGAGCAGTGGAGTTCCAATGCAATTTTTTAGCTTGCGGATAATACCTCCAGACGCCGATTCCCAAGGTCTCGAGCACGAAGCGATACTCTTCGCGAGCCTGAACCATCGCCGTAATATCGCTCATCATCCACGTCGTTGTTTTACCCGCAGGAGCTTCAACACAAAACACATGAAGCCGAATCCAACGCCGATCGTCTGTGGAAGCTTTTAAGCTCAGAATCCAATCTCCCTCTCCACCGAGAGTTCGACACTTCACTGAAGAGGGATCATCCCAGCCCTCAAATCGCCTGCCATCTTCATGATCAAGTCGCCAACCCGCAGGCAGAGGTTCGCGACCACAAATCTGAGCCTCACTCAGACCCAAAATTCGCTTGGCTGCCTGATTGACCTGAATCACCGCTCCAGAAGCGTTTCGAACCAAAAGCCCCTCGCTCATCGATTCGATCAAATCATGGTAGCGATTTTCGTTCTCGACGTCATCGGTGCGATCGCGACAGGTTCCGCTGATGAACGCGGGCTTTCCGTCGCTGGTTTTAGTCACTCGCCCAATACCCTGAACGAATTTAATTCTAGCTCCACCATCTAAGTACACACGATGATTGTAGACAAACCCCTCGCCGTCTTTTAGCGCACGGGCGGCCAAGCGATCCAGCTCAGGAAGATCTTCAGGATGAATGCGCTGACGGTAGAGCTCCCAAAGACTCTCTTGGGGCTGGGGCTCGGGAATTTCAAAAATGCGATAATGCTCCGAAGACCAGAACTGTTCTTGAGTTCTTAAGTCGTAACTCCAACTTCCGACATGAGCAATGCGCTGGGCCTCTTGAAGCTGAGAGAAAAGCGAGTTCGCTGCCTGACGATCGAGCCTCGCTTCTAAAAGCGTCACCACTTGCTTGGCGAGAAGCTCGAGAGAACGTTTTTTTCTCTCATCTAAACGACTGGGTTGGGAATCGATCACACAAAGCGTTCCCAAACGAAACCCATCGCTCGTGACTAGCGGAGCACCCGCGTAGAACCGAACTTTAGGCTCACCCAAGACTAAAGGATTATCGCAAAAATCAGGGTGAAGGGCCGCATCGCGAACCTCAAAGACATCAGATCCCGCAATCGCATGGCCACAAAACGAAATCTCGCGAGGAGTTTCAGAGACCGAAAGCCCATACTTTGCCTTAAACCACTGGCGTCGATCATCAACCAGACTCACCAGCGCAATTTTCACGTCACAAATCGAAGCCGCAAGCTCAGTGATCTGGTCAAAGCTGACCTCAGGAGACGTATCCAAAATCTGAAGGCCCTTTAAGGCCTTCACTCGCTCAGCATCATTTGGGAGAACAGGAGCCTTCTTCATAAATGGTCTTCGCTCTAGTGTATCGCCCTCGGACCCTCAAGCTCAACCTCGAGATGCCCCTTTTGACATTTATTTTCACCCCCCAAAAGTCTGTTAAAAACGGCTAAAAATTTCCCTTAAGTTTTTTCCGTAATACGCCGACACGATGTATTGGAGGCTCAAGCCATGCCACACAAGAATCCACACCGCCGCTTCCTTCACGACCTCGCCACCCCGATGGCTGTGATGAAAATTCTATCGAAAAAGCTTTTAAGTGAACTTGAGGCATCAGGCTCAGGAGCTGACTTCAGCAAGCAAATCGAACGGGCACGGAAGATTTGCGAACAGGTCGATAAAATGGAAGCGCTTCATGCCGACCAGAAAGCGTTTCTATCTGAGCTCGAGCGGCGGAAAGCTGCCTGATCGGCCACGACCTCTGGCAAACCCTTGTGAAACGAACCGAGGTCTCGTAGGCTTGCGCCCACGATGATTTCTGCGCTTGCTCGATCCGGTTGTCAAAATTTTGAAGCTCGAATCTTAGTTCTCTATGCGGTGCTGATCCTGATCTCGATGGCAACGATGAGCCTCGGGGCAGCGCTCGTTATCCTTGCCTCACTCGGCACGCTGTTCTCGACTGCTACACGCCAGGCTTGGCAGCAGTCTTGGCGAGACGTGTGGTCTTCGTCCGAAGGCAGCAACTACCGACTGTGGACGTCTTGGTTGGCCACTGCCTGCCTGATGAGCTTACTCTCGCAACAGTTTTTTCCACTGCGCTTTCCGGGCTTTGATCCGGTACCCGTCCACTGGGCGAAAGACCTTTTGAAGCTTTGGTATTTCCTCTGGATCCCGCTCTTGGCCAGCGTCTGGCACCGCACCTCTTCACGCCTTCAGACTCGAGTCTGGCAAGCGTGGCTGCTGACATTCCTCGTGATTTCAGCCATTGGAATTTTTCAGTTTTTTACCGGATGGCCACGCCCCCAAGCCATTCCCCATCTCGATCATCGCTTCCACGCCACACTTTTTCTCGGGCATCATCTTTCAACATCCAGCATTTGGATTTTTCCATTCTTTGCCGCTCTTGCAGGGGCGTTTTCGCGCCCCCTCCAAGCCCGCTTTGGCCTATCCCGTGCGGTTCTAGTTCTGGCAAGCACTCTGGGCGGAATCACGCTTTTCCTGAGCTTCAGTCGCATGCTCTGGCTTGCGTTGCCATTAGGCCTCGCGCTTTTTGGGCTTCTCTGGATTTTTCGAAAAGCTCCGCGAACGACGCCCCCCCCTCAGTCTCCTCTTTCAGAATTGCCTTCGCCCCCCGCCACTGGATCTAAGTCCTATCCCTGGCTTCGCCTGGCGAGTCTTTTTGCCAGTGGACTCACAGTCATCGCTTTGATTTGGCAAATTCCCGCGGTTCGAGAGCGCCTCTTGCACTCGATGGGTACCCAAGAGCGTATCGAGCTTTGGAAGGCTAACTGGAATTTCTTTCTTGCTCGTCCCGTTTTTGGCGTGGGCTGGCATCATAATCTTGAAATTGCGGGGCAATACTTACGCACGCTCTATCCCGATCGAGTTTCTTTCGTGGGGCATGCGCATAATAATCTGCTCGATGTCCTGGGAAGCCTCGGAGCCTTTGGCTTGATGGGCTGGTTGGGCTATCAGTTCTGGCTCACGCGCCTTTTGATTCGCCAGAGCTTCTCTCGCGAAAACTCGGCCAATCCAGAGGCCGTTTTAGAAAGCCAAGCTCAGAGCGACCTGGCTCGGGGATGGCTTGCTGCCTGGTTGGTCTTTCATTGCAATGGGCTGACCAACCTCAACTTTTGGGAAGGCAAAGTGCAGCACCAGTTGGCATTCATGACAGCGCTTCTTTTGTCTGCCTCTCTGAAACGCCCTTCTGCCGAAGCTCGCGTCGCTTCAAGTACTTAACCACTGGATAAAGGGCGCTTAAGAGACACCAAAGCCATCCTCGAAATCCATCGAGAATTCCTAACTGAAGAACGTAGCGCCTAAAAAAAAGCGCGAAAAACTTGATGACCAGCCCAAAATTCGAGGGGTTTTTTCCAGAAACCAACAGTTCTTGGGCGCCGATCGACGTGTAGCGATTGAATTTTTGAAAGTAGGCCTCAAGACTCTCATAGCTATGGTGGGCGATCTCACCCCGAAGCGATCCGACCACTCCCGAAGTTTCTACTTGCTCATGAACCTTAGCCCGATTCAGGCTGGCGCGTTTGCGGTCGTAAAGACGAATCGGATGCACCAAGGTTCCCGAGAATCGCATCGGCTTGCCCAAGAACACAAAACGGCTCACCAAAGTGTAGGCCGAAGCGTCGTGAATCCTTCCGGAACAAAAAAGAGCACGAATCTCCTCTTGAAGCGATCGACTCACGATCTCGTCTGAATCGATAATCAGAATCCAATCATGACGAGCCCGGTCTACTCCAAAATTTTTCTGCTCGCCGAAGCCGTCAAAAGGCCGATCAAAAACCCGAGCCCCAGAGGCCCGCGCAATGGCCACCGACTGATCCGTACTTCCTGAATCAACGACCACCAAGTCGTCACACCAAGCCAACGACTCTAAAACAGGCCGAAGCAATCGCTCGCTCTGATAGGTGAGAACCACTGCCGAAAGCGCCACTTTCGCTTCGATTGTCTGCATGAGGTCTTTTTTAACATCATGCCCGAGGTTTTGTCAGGCCGATGGCGCCGGAAACCGACAAATCAACCGCGTGCCCTGGCCTAAGCGGCTCTCGACAGAAACACTCCCCCCATGGCGAAGCAGGATGTGCTTGACGATGGAAAGCCCCAAGCCCGCGCCGCCTGAGTCACGAGACCGGTCAGAGTCACCACGAAAAAAGCGCTCAAAAATTCGAGGTTGAATCTCTTCGGGAATTCCAGGGCCGTGGTCAACGACTTCAAGAACCCCTTCACCTGGGCTAGCGCCCGCTCGCCAAAGCACTTCGATAGCCCCCGACTGCGCAGGCACGTACCGCAAAGCATTTCCTAGAAGATTCAAAAGAACCTGCTCGACGCGATCACCGTGAGCGAACACGCGCTCGATTTCATAAGCGGGGACCACCCGATGTCCAGAACGCTTCAATTCAGGCTCCAGGGCCTGAAGGGCTTTTTCAGTCACCTCGCGCACCGAAATGATCTGTCGCTCGAGAAGTCCCTCTTCTGAGGCCAAGGTCGAGACCTCTAAAACCTCACGTGAAAGATCGATCAGCCGAGCCACATTGCGCTCGATCACCGCCACGTGCGAAGCACACTCCTCGTACCGCTCAGCCCGAAGGTCCTCAACGAGCGTATCTGAAAACCCCTTGATGGCTGTCAGCGGCGTACGCAGCTCATGAGACACATTCACCACGAGATCAACCCGAGCCTGCTCGGCGCGCTTCAACTGGGTCACGTCATGAAAAACGGCAATCCAACCCGAATCCCAAGGAGAACAAGAAAGTTCAAATACCCTTCCCTCAAGCGCCACCAAACCGAGACAAGACTGCCCCGCTGCCTGCGCCCTTTCAAACACTCGAGCCACTTCAGGCTCTCGAAACCACGCATGAATGCTCAGCCGCTTGAGCTCTTCTGAGGGAATTTCTTCTTTGCGAGACAGCACCACCAGGGCGCGATTCCAGTATCGAGGATGAAGATCAGAACCCAAGACCCAGGTAGGCTGAGGAAAGGCCTCAATCAAGGCTTCGAGGCGAGCCTGAGCGCACGCTACCGACTTCTCAAGCTCTACAATCCGCGCTTCAAGTCTCGACGCCTGATGCTCCAGCTCGGACTCGCGAGCGGACTTAAAAAACCAGCTCACGTCTCCGATGCTCCCGTCATTCGAGGAGGACCTTCAGGCGGGCACATTCGATATCCCACTCCGCGAACGGTTTCGATGTGATCTGCACTGCTTCCTAGCTTCTTTCGTAGCCCAAAAACATGCGTGTCAATCGCACGATCGACCACCATCACTCCAGCTCCCTGAACCAAGTCGATCAAGCGTTCGCGTGTGAGCACTTTGCCTGCGTTCTTCATCAACGCCGACAGCAGCTTGAACTCATAAGGCGTGAGCGCCAGCTCTTGCTTGCGCACTTCAATGCGATGAGCTTCTTCAAAAAGCTCAATTTCACCCACGCGCCACGAGGCCAGCGCCAGCCGAGACACCCTTTCAGGCGCTGATTTCAAAGGTGGTGCTGAAAGGCCTGCAAGCCCCTGCACCGGTGCCGATGCCCCCTCCGGCGCCAAGCGAGCCGGGTTTTCTACCAACCACCGCGCCCGCCGAATCAAGGCCCGCACTCGTGCCATCAGCACTGGCATTTCAAAGGGCTTAGTCACGTAATCGTCGGCTCCGGCCTCAAGACCAGCGACAATATCAAAATCAGCGACCCGAGCAGTGAGCATCAAAATTGAAACCGTTTCTGCGCCCGCTTTGGCCCGTAATTGCCGAGTCAGATCCAGCCCTGAAGTCCCACCGGGCAGCATCCAATCAAAAATCGCAAGCGCATAAGCATTTTGCGAGAGCATCACCCAGGCTTCCTGAGCGGTTGAGGCTTGATCGACCTCGAGTCCCTCGCGCTTTAAATGCAGCACCAAAAGACTTCGAATATCAGCCTCATCCTCGACAACTAAAACTCGGGGCAAAGCCTGACTCACCGAAAAAACCCTCGGATCAGTTATGACCGTGACGGATGTCCCGTCCAGTCAACGCATAAATCACATCTTCAGCGATATTCGTGGCATGATCCCCGAGTCGCTCGAGATTCCTGGCAATTAAAATCAAATCTAATGCACGCTGAACCGAGGTCGAATCGGTCACCATGAATTGCCGAAGCTCATCAAAGATCTCGTTCTTCAGCCCATCGACCACATCATCTTGTTCCAAAACTTTTTCGGCCAAACCTTGGTCTTTTCGAACAAATGCGTCTAAAGAGGCGCGCACCATCTGCCGTACCTCGGAGGCCATTCGAGGAAGATCGATTAACGGCTTGAGAGCAGGCTCGCGAAGGTAGTGCTCGCCATTGTGAGAGATGTTCACCGCTTGATCTCCCATGCGCTCGAGATCGGTATTGATTTTGATGGTCGCCACGATCCAGCGAAGATCAGCTGCCAAGGGCGATTGACGGGCTAGAATTTTCACGCAGGCCTCATCAACCTGAATGTGGTGCTCATTGATCGTTTTCTCGAGATCATAGACCCGCTGAAAGCGCTGAGGCTCACGAAGAATGAGAGCTTGAGTGGCCTCTTCAATAGCCTTTTCTACGCACCCCCCCATTGTGAGAATCAGGTCTTTGAGTTCGCGAATTTCAAGATCGATCTGTCGTTCCATGGGCTCGTTACTCTATCTCCAGTGAATTTCGATACCTGCCGTGGATCGCTTGTGTCGACACCACCGCCGAAGCTTTTGCTACCCAAAGCGCCCCGTAATGTACTGCTCAGTGCGAGAGTCCTTGGGGTTGGTAAATACCGCGTCAGTCGCCCCGGATTCGACCATTTCTCCCATCAAAAAGAAAGCTGTTTGATCCGAGATTCGTGCTGCTTGCTGCATGTTATGAGTGACCATCACGACCGTCACGCTCTTCTTGAGGTCAATCAAAAGCTCCTCGACCCGAGCCGTAGAAATCGGATCGAGTGCCGAAGTGGGTTCGTCCATCAAAAGCACGGGAGGATCCACGGCCAAAGCCCTGGCAATACAGAGCCGCTGCTGCTGCCCACCCGAAAGACGAGTACCCGGCTTCTTGAGCTGATCCTTCACTTCATCCCAAAGGGCCGCTTGTTTCAGCGAGCGTTCGACCACAGGATCTAAAACGCGTCGATCTTTGACTCCCGCCAAAATCAACCCGCTCGCCACGTTCTCAAAAATCGACATCGCAGGAAACGGATTGGGCCGCTGAAACACCATCCCAATGCGACGACGAATCAAGACCGGGTCGACACCCCGACGATAAATATCCTCGCCCTCTAAAAGCACCTGTCCCTCGGCTCGTGCTCCGGGAGTTTCTTCATGCAATCGATTGAGACAGCGAATGAACGTCGACTTGCCACATCCCGACGGCCCAATCAGAGCCGTCAACTGATGACGAGGCACGCGAAGCGACACTCCATGCACGGCTCGCACCGCTCCGAAGTACGCTTGAAGTCCGATCGTTTCGAGTTCGATTTTAGTCGTGACGTCGACGCTCATGAGAGCCTCCTGAAATCCTGGTGATCGCATTCAAGACCAGCACCGTAAGAACCAACGTCAAGGCCCCTGCCCAGGCCATACGATGCCACTCTTCAAAAGGACTAATCGCGTAAGTGTAAATTTGAAGCGGCAACGAAGCAGAGGGTTGATCCCAGGCGTGAGAAAAAGATGGATTTCCAAACGAGGTCAGCACGAGCGGAGCCGTCTCGCCCGCGATTCGAGCCATGGCCAGAAGAATCGCAGCCCAAACGCCCGGCCAAGCCGATCGCAAAACGACGCTTAAAATCACTTTCCACCGAGGAAGACCCAAAGCCAGGCCCGCCTCTCGAAGGTGCTGAGGAATCAATCGCAAGAGTTCTTCACTGGTTCGGGCCACCAACGGCAATAAAATCAACATCAACGCCAGCGCACCTGACATCAAAGAAAACTTTTTCATGGGCACGACGATCACGCCGTAAACAAAAACCCCGACTAAGATGCTCGGAGTGCTTGCCAAGAGCTCCAGCGCAAACCGAACTGGAGACGCAAAGCGCTCACGAGTACCCGGGGCCCCCTGGCGCTCACGAGCTCCGAACTCCGAAAGATAGATGCCACAGGCTAATCCCAAGGGAATTCCTAAAAGTGAAGCGAGTCCCACTTGCGCCAGTGTCCCCAAAATAGCGTGGCCCATTCCTCCACCCAGCTCGCCCACGGGCTTTTGCGCCTGAGTGAAAAACGCCCAGTCGAGCGCTGAAGCCCCTTGTCGAATCAAGTGCAGGAGAATTGCAAAAAGCGGAAGTACGGCTAACCCACAGCCCCCCACCAGAAGAAGCAGCGCCGCCCGGCTCTTCCATTTTCGCCACCGATCAAACCACGGAGATACTTTCACGTTTGTGCCCTCCGCTTGATCCACGTCTTGGCCCCCCAGTGAATCAGGGTCGATACGAGAAGCAACGTAAAGCCTACAGCAGCCAATGCCGAAAGGTGCAAATCATCGGTGGCCTCGGCGTATTCATTGGCCAATACGGCAGCAAGGGTCTGCGCCGGCGCAAATAGCGAGGGAGAAACCTGCGCGCGATTTCCAATCACCATCGTCACGGCCATCGTCTCGCCTAGCGCGCGCCCCCAAGCCAAAACCACCGCTCCCCACAGGCCACTGGTAGCGCTCTTAAGCACGGCCACACGAATCGCTTCCCAGCGAGTTGCCCCCAATGCCAAAGCTGCCTCGCGCTGTAGGGTGGGAATGGCCAAGAAAAGCTCGCGGGATAACGCCGTTAACGTGGGCGTGATCATGATCGCCAGAATGATTCCAGCCGACATCATCCCGATTCCTAGAGGTGGCCCTGAAAAAAGAGGAATCCACGAAAACCGCTCTGCCAAAAAAGGCTGAATCGTCGAACGCAAAAGCGGCGAGAGGACAAAAACGCCCCAAAGACCGAAGACCACGCTAGGAATAGCCGCAAGCATCTCCACTAAAAAAGAAATCATCGCCGCAACGCGGGACGCAAAAAGATCTGTCAAGCAAAGCGCCGTGGCCACGCTAATCGGCACTGCAATCACCAGCGCCAAAAGCGAACTCACCACTGTTCCGTAGATGAAAGCGCCAGCGCCGAAAGCTTGTTGATTGGGATCCCAATTCGTTGAGGTGAAAAAAGAAATCCCCGAAGCTTTCAGAGCCGGCCAGGCGCTTGAAAAAAGCTGCAAGAAAAAACCTGCGAGGATCAGCAAGCTCACGAGCGCTGCCCCTCGCAGGATCTGAAGAAAAATCCGATCGCCCTTCACTCGACTCGCAGCCCTTCAACGGTTTTCTGAACCTTCACCACCAACTCTTTCGGAAGAGGCGCATAGCTGAGGGCCGGAGCCAGCTTCTGTCCATCAACCAGCACCCAACGCAAGAGCTCTTGAATCTCTTTTTGTTTGGGCGCTTTTCCGCTTTGAGGCACCAACAAATAGGTAAATCCCGAAATCGGGTACGAGAGTTTTCCTTCGGCATTGGTAATCGACACGCGATAATCTGCAGGCATGGCCTTCAAAGAGCCTTGAGCCGCGGCAGTCACTGAAGCCAGCGACGGCGTCACCATCTCTCCAGCACTGTTTTTGACTTGAGCGACAGCAAGCCGATTCGATTCGGCATAAATCAACTCGACATAGCCCACGGCTCCCGGGGTTTGCTTAATCACTCCGGTCACGCCCTCGTTGCCTTTTCCTCCCAGCCCCGCTGGCCACTTCACGGCTTTTCCAGACCCTACCGAGGTTTT
>JBDLQW010000068.1:0-10160 GCA_039800365.1 Pseudomonadota bacterium | reverse complement strand
GCTAGTGAAAAAAAGAGGAACAAATCGCGACCAATGCCCCAAAAAACGAGAACCCGCCCCCGAGCTCCCCTCACTTGGTTTTGAGGAAGAGGACTCGGCGGCGGGCTCTACTGGAGACTGAGAATCAAGTCTCTGATTCGCGTCCACGATCGACGGGATCAAAGTCCTGACGAAATGTAACCGACCAGCGCAAGATTTCGTGCGCGCTTTACGGCGGAAGTCAGTTTGCGCTGATGCATCGCGCAGTTCCCCGAAATTCGACGAGGAGTAATCTTGCCGTGTTCAGAAACGAAAGACTGCATCATTCGCACATCTTTGTAATCCATGACGAAGTCGGTATCTGAGCAGAACCGGCAAATCTTCTTCCGGTTAAAACCACCCCGACGAGAACCGCGCTCATCGCCGTCCTTACCGCCATCGAAACCTCGCTCATCGCGAGCGCCCAAATCTGATTTATCTTCTCTTTTAAAAGCCATAATGAACCTCGTGTTTAAAAAACGATCTTAGATCTCTTCGTCCAGAGACGCTGCGCCCATGTCACCCGAGCGCTCAACAGAGTCCTGGCGATAGCGGCGATCGCTATAACCGGCGCGCTCCTCACGGCGAGCTTCACGCTCGTCTTCACGGCGCTTCGCTGCGGCCTGCTGCTCAGCACGTGCCTTCTTGAAGCTTTCCGCATCGAATTCCTTGTCCAAGTTGACGCTCAAGAACCGAAGCACTTGGTCGTTCAAGCGCAAATTACGCTCCATCTCATGAACGACATCACCCTTACCCGTATAGACGAAGTAGGTGTACTGACCGCGCACTTCTTTCGAGATCGGATACGCAAGCTTTCGCTTGCCCCAGTCTTCCGACAAAACGAGCTCGCCCCCGAACTGACCGAGCACGGCGGTCAAACGGGCTTTCAGCGCCTGAAGCGCTTCGTCTGACATTTCTGATTTCGTGATGAATGTAGTTTCGTAGCCGGGAATCACACCCGACACTGCTGTATTGGCCATTTTTTCTCCTTGTGGATGATGGATCGGGGCTGATTCCCCTAAAATCCAAAAGCCCGATCGGTTCCCCTCTCGAGCAAGGTCCTCGAGGCGGATAGCATGCTGCCCTGCCGAACTCAAGGGCTGATCGACCGCCCTCGCCACGGATCGTTAGGCTCTGTTCCCGATTCGGCCCCGGAAGCCGATTTACCTTGGGGATTACCCTGAATCCCCCGTCGCGTCTGTATCCAGCTAATGACCCCGATTGCTCCTTCAAACATCAGAATCAACGGAGCCATGAGCAAAAGCATCGACACCGCATCAGGCGGCGCAAACAAGGCCGATAAGATCGTAATGAGAAGAATCGCTGTTTTTCGATGTTCACGAAGCTGAGCAGGACTGACCCACCCCATCCAACCCATGAAGACCAAAACCACCGGCAGCTCAAATGAAAGCCCAAAAAGCAGCATCAGCTTCAAGCAGGTCTCGTAATAAGCACTGATGGTCAGCAAGGGCACATCAGTCGGGGCGCCGTACTGAACAAAATACTTAAACCCCACCGGAAAAAGCACTGAATACGCAAAAGCGGCACCCAGAGCGAAGAAAAGAGCGCCTGACAAGGCGAAGGGTAAAACCCAGCGCTTTTCTTTCTGATAAAGCCCCGGTGAAACAAAGCCCCAGACCTGATGAAAATACAGCGGAGACAGGAAAATCAGGGACGCATACCCAGCAACTTTCAAGTGGGTCAAAAAATTCTCGAACAATGACGTGAAGTAAAGCTGCTGTCGCTCGGGGGGAAGAACTGCAAAGAGTGGGCGCCGCAAAAACGCGAGAATCGGTTCAGTAACCCAGTAAAAGCCCACAAAACCCGCCATGAAAATCATGAGGCAGCGCATGAGTCGCGCTCGTAATTCGTCAGCATGCTCGAACACGCCCATCACGGGACCACGAGAACGGTTTGGAGTTTCTGCTTGAGCCATGAATGGCTGTCGGTGATAGTACCTCCAGCAAAGAGGTGTCAAATCATGAATGCGCGCACGATCCCCTATGTTCTGCTTGCCGTGATCGCCTTAGGGCTCACGTTTTGGGCGGTGAACTCACGAAGCCCCTCACCTCCAACCGAAAACGCCATCGCCCCCCAGGCGACCGCCTCACCTGCTGACTCATCTGATTCCAGCTCAACGATCCACTCATCTCAACAGGAGGAAAACCCAATGTCCGGCGCACTCAATCTCAATACCGATTCGAATGGCCTATCCCAAGCTACAGTCGTTCTGACCACCACCAAGGGCGTCATCAAATATAAGTTTTACGCCAAAGACGCGCCGAAAACGACAGCCCGCATCGTCGAACTGATCCAACAGGGCTTCTACAACGGTCTCACGTTTCACCGTGTCGTTCCTGGGTTCGTCATTCAAGGCGGCGATCCAATCGGCAATGGAACCGGCGGAAGCGGACAAAAACTTTCGGCTGAATTTAATGAGCGCCGCCATCTCGAAGGGACCGTAGCGATGGCTCGTGCCGCTGACCCCAACTCTGCCGATTCGCAGTTCTACATTTCGTTAGGGCGACACCCTCACCTTGACCGCTCTTACACTGTTTTCGGGCAAGTCACTGAAGGAATGGACGTGGCTAAGCAGATCGCAGTGGGCGACCGCATGACCTCTGTCACCATTGAGTAGCTCACTGCACTGTTTTTCGTGCTGATTCTGAAGGGATGATGCCCGCCTCTTGAAGAGCGCGGGCCGCCCGCTCACTTTTCGTTCGCACCCAAACCTCATAAGTACGAAGCAGATCCTTTTGACTTCTGGGGGTGGTTTTTTCGCTCACTTCAGCAAGAACATCGACGAATCGTGCAAACTTGCGAGAGAGCTCATCATAAACCTGCTGCTTGTGCTGCGACTGCTCGCGCTCGGCAACCGCCCGGTAAGCGGCCCCCCCCATCCCAATGTAGTAATCGATATCCACGATCTTCTTGTTGAGACTCTCTTGAAAATATCCCGCCACATACAGCGAGAAATCACCCACGTGACGAAAAAGTGAGCGCTGCTGCTCAACGCCTGATTGGTCGAGTGCGTCCTTGACCATCAGCGCCAGCGATTCTTCGCGACTTGAACCATCGCCCGCCCGCGGAAAAAGCGAGTCAGTCGACATGAATCGCTCCATCAAATGCACGAGATAGAATTCTGTTTCTGGAAAAACAGAGACCTTCTGCCCACTCAATGCGTTTTTGATGAGCTCGTAAAAAAACTCCTGGGGCTGGGTCACGAGCTTTAAGCTCGCCCCTCCTGGGCTATGGGATTTGGGCTGAGACATCCGGTCAAACCCCTCCTTACTTATGATCGTATCTCGCTAGGCGCGGCTGTCAAATTCACAAAGATCACCATGTGTCACCACCGACACAGGTCCCGCTGACACACGCGAACCGTCAGCGACTTTACGCTATTCTGAGTCATGGAGGAAAAGGAGGAATACGTTCAAGCTGTCCGTTTTTACGTCACGAATTGCCATCAAGCGGCAGAGTCCAAGTACCGATCGAAGAAATGGCTCTGCTTGATCGAGGAGGATATGAAGAGCGTGACTTGGGTCAAAACCATGACGGCGCCAAAAAGGGCAAAACAGACCGCATTTGCGGTGTTCTGTTTGGTCCTGTTGGGTGCTTGCGCGCCCTCACTCAACAGCGAACCCAAAAAGTTCATGCCTGCGAATATCACTGTGAACTCAGACATCGTGGCCGATGGAGTACAGACTTCCACCATCACCTTAGAGCTTGCCGACGCCGATAATGTGCCATTCAGTGGCTTCGTTCCCTCAATCAACGTCACCAACACTGATCAAAAAAACAACCTTACCTGCTCTGAGCTCGACACCGCAGGCATCTCGAACTGCATTCTCAAGTCGACTCGCGCCGAGACAAAGACGATTTCAATTACTTACCCCGAGGGCATCACCGAAACCGCGCAAGTGAAATTCATACCCGGCGCAAAACACCATCTTGTTTTTTCAACGCCTCCCTCAAGCGGCGTTGCAGGGCAAGCAATTAGTCCTACACCGTCGATTCGAATTTACGATCAATACGACAACATCATCGACAACGCGAGTTCGTCACTCATCATGAAAGTCTATTCTGACGCCACTTGTTCGACGTTAGCATCGGCGCCGAATACTGAGGGAATGAACGCGGTTGTCACCAGTACCGGACTCGCCGAATTTGCAGCAGCGAAGATCAAAAAAAGTGGAACCTACTACCTCAGCGCCGAAGATTCCTCAGCGCCCAGTATTCCGAAGCTTTGCGTAGGCCCCCTCACTTTCGTGCCCGCGCCGCCCGCAACCCTCGCTTGGGATCAAGCCCCAAGCAGCACCGCCATTGCGGGCGTAACCCTTACGGCGCAGCCACGGGTGAAACTTTTAGATGCCTTTGGAAATCTCTGCACGAATGCCACCACTTCGGTCACGCTAAGCGCCTACACAAATAACGTTTGCACGACCCTCGCGACCCCGGCGCTGAATGCAACGTCAGTGGCGGTTGTTCCGATTAGCGGAATCGCAAGCTTTTCAGGAGTCAACTACACTAAGTCTGGGACGACTTACTTAAAGCCAACCTCAGGTTCCGCGACTACTTCAATTTGCTCGAGCCTAGCCATCACACCATCAGCTGCAAGTACTAGCACTTCAACTATCGTTGGAAGCTCACCTGCCGCAGCAAATGGTTTTCACGCCTCAAACATTACGATCACGATTCGAGATGCCTTTTCAAACCCGCGATCAGGAGACACGGTTAGTTTTATCGCTACCAACACAGGCGGTAGCAATGTCTATGGGGCATGCACCACCACCAATTCATCCGGGATTGCCACCTGCCAACTAAAGTCGAATCAGGCAGAAACGAAAACCCTCTCGATCACGGCACCAGTGAATATGGCAGGTGGAACGGTCAATTTCCTGCCCGCGCCTTCGACTACCTACTCGAGCATCACGGGGGCAGGGCCCGTCGTTGCTAATGGTAGCAATAGCGGTTCAATCCAGATCACCTTAAAAGATGACGCTCAAAACCCCTTGGCAGGCCTGACTCCAACCTTTGTCGCCACGAATACCGAAAACAAGAATACCCATGGCGCTTGCACCCCCACGAATGCTTCGGGAATTTCCACTTGCTCGCTGAAATCCACAAAAGCAGAGCTAAAAACGCTGACCATTACGAGCCCCATGAATAACTTTTCAGGGGGTACCATTCAATTTGTCGCGGGTCCGGCCGTGGCCGCCTCCTCCAGCATCATCGGTAGCAGCCCTGTGGTGGCCGATGATGTTGCAACGTCGACCGTCAGCATTACCTTAAAAGATACCAATCAAAACCCGCTGATTGGAACTGTCCCTACGTTTTCGGCTTCTGGAACCCTGAACACGCTTGGCACCTGCAGCTCTACTGACAACGGCGGTCTTTCCACCTGCACACTTCGTTCAAGAAAAGCTGAATCGAAGACCCTCAGCGTCACTTCTCCGATTAGTTTTAGCGGAGGCGCTGTCAGCTTTACCAATGGCCCGACATCGCCAAGCGAATCGACTTTAACAGTCGCACCAGCGTCTCAATTTGCCAATAACAGTGGCACCAGCACGATTACTGCTACTTTAAAAGATCAGTTTGGTAACCTGGTTCCCAATAAAACCGTCAAGCTCAACTCCGATCGAGGGAGCGTTGACACCATTTCTCCGGCCACCGCGATCTCTTCAGCAAGCGGAACAGTCACCTTCACGGTAAAATCCTCGACCAATGGCACCGCAGTTTTTTCGGCCAAAGATCAAACCGGAAACGTTGATATCTCAGCCACAGCGAGCGTGAATTTCACGATTCATCCCACGAACTCTCCGGCGAGCGCGGCACCTTCCAGCGTGATTGCTGATAACGTTACAACAACCCAAATCACCGTCACAGTTCGAGATGGAATGAATACGGGAATACCTGGAAAGACTGTGACGCTTTCGTCCAGTCGTGGCGCCAGTGTCGATACGATCTCTCCTTCAACAGTCATCACCGCTGCAGACGGCACTGCTACTTTTACAGTAAAATCCCGGACAGCAGGGTCTGCCATTTTTACGGCTCGAAGCGTGACTGAAGCCATTAACCTTTCACCGACCACGACAGTAACCTTTACCGCTGGAGAGCCCACAGCCGGAAACTCGGCGCTCAGTGCGTCACCAACCTCGATTACGGCGGATGGATCAGCCAAGTCGGTGATTCAAGTCACGCTAAAAGATCAGTTCAATAATCTGGTTCCGAGTAAGCAAGTGTCGATTGTATCCACCCGCCCCTCGCAAGACTCGATCTCTCCAGCCTCAGCGACAACAAACGCTTCTGGAGTCGCAAGCTTCACCGTCACATCGACATCTACGGGCAGCTCGACTTACTCGGCAAGCGTCGTTTCACCAGCCATCACGGTGAGTCAAACTGCAACAGTCACTTTTACAGCGGGGGTCACTTCTGCGGTGAAGTCTGAAGTCACAGCCTCGTTGGCAGCGCTACCCTCGAATGGCTCTGCGAAATCAGTCATCACCGTGGTACTCAAAGACGCGTTCGAAAATCGTGTCTCCGGAAAGACGGTAGCCCTGAGCTCAAGCCGAGGCAGCCAGGACAGTATTTCTCCGGCATCAGTTAGTAGTTCAGTTTCAGGAGAAGCAACCTTCACGGTGTCTTCGCTTCGTTATGGAACCGCTACGTTTACAGCGACTGACACTTCCAACAGCGTCGCCCTCAACAGCAAGCCCACCGTCAGTTACTCTTCGATTCTAGCAAACGCCACTGCTGTATCCTCATCCGGTAACGTCACTGCTGACGGATCCAGTACAGGAACGGTGACAGTCACGATTCGAGACGGGGGAAATTTTGGCGTACCAGGGCATTCTGTGACGCTGTCCTCGAGTCGGGGCACCAATGACACCATTTCTCCAAACCCAGTGACGACGAACGCCTCAGGGGCTGCCGTATTTACGGTAAAATCTACCTTGGCAGGCAGCGCGACGTTTACCGCCGAAAACCTCACCGAGCCTGGCGTTCTCGCACAAAATCCGAGTCTGCAGTTTATCGCTGGCTCTCCCAGCACCTCGTTATCAACACTCAGTACGAGCACGACGTCTTTAGTGGCGAACGGCTCTGATGCCGCCCAAATCACGGTCACGCTTCGCGATGCTTATCAGAACTTGATCTCCGGTAGGGCCATTACTCTCACCTCATCGCGGGCATCTGATGTGGTGTCACCGACTAGCGTTACCTCCGATGCACAAGGGCAGGCTGTATTTTACGTATCCTCTACTGTCTCGGGGCTTTCTGAGCTCAGTGCACGAGTCGGCCCAGGAACCCTAGTATTAACCGACACCCTCTCCATCCAGTTCCAGCCCGGCCCCGCTTCTCGTGTTCGGTATTTCACAGAACCGGGAACAAGCACTTTAATCACAGAAGCTTTTTTTCCAGCACCCATCGCAAAAATCGAAGATGCTTTTGGCAATGTCGTCACGAGTTACTCGGGTAACGTCGAGCTTTCCGCCAGTACTGCGGCAAACTGCTCCAACAGCGCCCCTGGAAGCTTATCAGCCACTGCAAATCCGCAGTCCGTGACTCTAGGGCTCGCAGCCTTCACCAACGTGAGCTACTCTCAAGCCGAAACCATCTACCTGAAAGCGAGCGCTAGTGGACTCGTCTCGGCTTGTTTCGGGCCCATCATCGTCTCACACTGGAGCCCCCTACCCACTGCTAATGCCCCAAGCGCTCGCTACCGTCACACGATGCTCTGGACGGGATCGAAAGTGATTGTCTGGGGAGGTCATAACGGCACTTCTCCGCTAAATTCAGGCGCTCTCTACGACCCCGTCGCGAAGACATGGACTCCGATGTCGCTCACTCAAGCCCCGAGCGCCCGCTCGGGCCATAGCGCCGTCTGGACAGGAAATTCGATGATTATCTGGGGAGGGCAAGACTCCTCCGGACACCTGAGCGATGGCGCGCGCTTTTATCCCAATACGAACTCGTGGCAATCGCTACCTGATGCCTCATCTGTGATCAGTGCACGTCATGATCACAGCGCCGTTCTCGCAGGAACCCAAATGATCATCTTCGGGGGCACGAATGGCAGCACCGATTTTGGAGATGGAGCCGTCTTTGACCTCACTCACTCTACCTGGAGCGCGCTCTCGCTACTCGGCTCTCCACTGAGCCCTCGCTCCCTGATGCACGCCTTTTTTGATGTCCCTTCGCAAGAGGTTCAATTCTATGGCGGAATCAACTCCAATGGCTCTCTTTCAGACGGCGCGCGATTTAAACTGAGTGACTCGAGCTGGACACCACTGACTTCAGGACCTCTCTCAGCCCGAACGGGATCGGCTTCTACCTCGAGCGGATCAAAACTGTGGATTTGGGGCGGCGTCGACTCTTCAAGCTTGGCTGATGGGGCGATCTATGATGCCAGCAGCGCATCTTGGAGTCAGATCAATTCGAATCAGGCGCCCTCTGCAAGATCGATGTCCATGGCTGTAGAGGCGAGTTCTCAAATCATCTTATGGGGTGGACGCGATGACCAGGGCCCACTGCAATCAGGAGGCATCTATACTTTCGATAACGACTCGTGGAGCTCGATGCTCCAGGACAGCCACACTCCTTCGGCGCGCTATCGTCATGAAGGGGTGTGGACTGGCAGTACCATGATCATTTTCGGAGGTTGCGGCAATCTGGGCTGCTCCAGCGTTCTTAACGATGGGGCGGTGTTTCGACCCTAGGCAGACTCAAAACTCGACCCCAGCAGTGAGCTTCAGAAGCTGGCTGCTCATGCGAACATTTCGAATCAACTGAAAATCATAATAAAGGTCAGAGTACTCAACACCCACCACCAGGGCTCTCTGAAACGCATACTCCGGGTACTTAAATCGCCCACTTACTGGAATCCGAAGATTCGCTCCCGCAGACCAAACTCGATTGGCTACCGTAAATCCCCCGACCGACATGACAGGCGAAAATTTATAATAAAGGTCGGCAGAAAATCCGGCTGATCCACTCGCCTCGCTGACCCAGCGCAGGGTCGGATAAAACTCGGGCCCAGTAATATTTTGATATCCAAGATAAGCGCTCGACGAAAACGTCGTGTTGTAAAAACCACCGGCCATCAAGCAAAGAATCCATGGGCGCGGCAAGATCGGAAGCTCTAAACCCAATTGAGCGGCAGCGTTCATCAACGAAAGCGACTTGCCGGCCGTGCTATTGGTTGCCAATGCCATGGGAGTATAAAAGCCTCGAAACCCAACGATCACGACATCAGAGAAAAGATAATAGAAGTAATCGAACTGAAGGGTCAAAAGCGTCTGTCGCAGGTCTCGTGCTCCACGAGTGTTCTGAAGCGGATGAATCTCATTATAAATTTGATAGGCAAGGCCCGTCTGAAAGCCCAGTCGATATCGCTTTGGAATTGGTGCCGCACTCACTTCAGCAGTCCAGGCGCCCCAAAACAGAGTTAGAAAAATAAGAATGCGAGCACCCCAGCCCATGCCTCTGAGTAGAGCACGAAGAGGCCCCGTGGGCGATGCCTTTTGGATGCGCGTCAAACCGCTGACAGTGAGACATTCTCCCAGCTGATAGTGCGCGACCCGCGCTCGAAAAACGGTAAAGATTTGACGCCAAAAATGGCGTCAATTTCTTACCTCATGAAACCCCCGCCAAAACCGTCAAAGCTTTGCCATCATCTTGAAATCTCGATGATTTTTTTCTGTCGGCAGAAAAACAACACTCAAATTCAGTCAACTATTATCCGATCTGTCTCCTGAGGAGAATAATGGGTATCTCTATTGGTACAAACACCTCTGCGCTGAACTCGCTCAGGCACTTGAATGAAAGTGTGAGCGCAGAAGTACGTACTGAGGGAAAGCTCGCCTCAGGGTCTCGAATCGTTCAGGCAGCAGACGACGCCGCCGGACTGGCGATTAGCTCGAAAATGAACGCCGAAATTCGAAGCTATCGTCAATCGCTGCGAAACACGAATGACGCTGTTAGTGTCGTTCAAACCGCCGATGGGGCCATGTCGGAAATCGCGTCGCTCTTGATTCGGGTTCGAGAACTCGCCCTTCAAAGCGCTTCAGGCCAATATACGGATCACGACCGTCGCATGATCGACACTGAAGTGCAGTCCAATCTCAAAGAGATCACCCGCATTG
>JBDLQW010000067.1:0-25121 GCA_039800365.1 Pseudomonadota bacterium | reverse complement strand
GAAGCAAAATCGGCAGATCGCCGACTTCTACCATGGGCTTGGGCTTATTTTGCGTCTCTTCAGAAAGGCGGGTGCCGAGACCTCCGGCAAGAATGAAAACGGGCACCTTCATTGGCTCAATCAAATCTGAACTCATCGCCGCTCCTCTTAATTCGTCCCACGCACAAAAGCTCTACCGATTACCCTGGGCTCGCCCCTGTCTACGACTCAAGTAGACATCGCGCTTCTGCCGCCTTAAACCATTGCCTCAATAATGAACAATCGCGACTCTCATTTGGCTGGGCTATTTTGGCTCTTACTTTTAGCTCAGACCTTAGCAGTTGGAAAGAACACTCCCTGGGGCGCTCTTCCGGTCGAACTCGGAAGAATCTTGTGGGTCGGAGCTTCGGCGTTCGTGTTGCTCCTGTTTTTTCTCAAGCGCCTACCATCACCAAACGGGTTCCGAAGCCGTGCTGCGCTGATAACCTGGACCACGCTCAACTTCGCCTATCTCGGAATGAGTGCGTTTCGCTTTGCGCCCATGGGATACGAGTTTCCTTAGCTAACGCTTGTTGGAACCGGCGCGCTATTCTTGCTGCTGTTGGTTCCAGCGGTCTACCAGAAGCCCGAACACCTTTTTGCCGTCGCCTGCGGATTCAATCTCGTCATTCTAATCGGGTCGATCCTGCATTTTCCGGTCAACCCGCTTCGCTCTGACATGCTGCCCGTCATTCAGAAGGGGTTGGATCTCTGGGGCGACGGAGCTAGTCCGTACTCGATTTTTGAATTGGCGGGTCGAACTAACCGCATGGGTTACCTTCCAGGCACCCTATTTATGAACTGGCCGGCGTGGGCCCTCGGGTTAGATCTGCGCTGGAACACCGTGCTCTACCGAATCGCATGGATGCTGCTCATTGGAGCGCATCTTCGCAGGACGCGATCATTGAACTCTCCAGCTGGCCTTGCATTTGTTTGGCTTTTTCTTTCACCTTATATCAATTTCCGCCACGAGCTTTATTTCGAAGGCTTCATCCTCGGGCTCGTCGTTCTCGTTCTTTATCCCAACTGGAGCGTACTCCTGGCCCCTGCTCTGATCGTGTCGCGCCAATGGGCGTGGTTGATGGCGCCATTCTGGGCTATCACAATAACGTTTGGCTCGGGCCGGCTATCATTTCGAAAACCCCTTCAGGCAAGCGTAGCATCCATCGCCGTAGTCGCCGGGTTGGTCACCCTACTGTATTCTTCAACCTCCTTCGAAGAACTCTGGCGGGCAATCTTCTGGTTTCAAGGAGCAGTTCATTCGCCAGCATATTCTGGAGACTATGGACTGACCTTCTCTCCGATTTTCTACTGGCTAGGAATCGCAGAATGGCAACAGCGGGTTCAAGCGAGCATCACGCTGGTGTTCGTGATTCTTGCGCTCCGAGATCGAGATCGTCCTCACCAAGTATTCCGCTGGAGTGTTTTGGCGTGGGTGCTGTTCCTACAGCTTAATGGCCATTATTGGCTCTACTTCTGGAACTCGCTTCTCGTTTATTTGGCAACTCTTGAGATGAAAGTAGCGATGACCAACACCCTCACCGAATACGGAGCGCTTGATGGGCACACTCGCAAACAATGGGAGAACGACGGCAGTAACGCTCCCAGAGAAGCGGAAACAGAGAAACGCGAAAAATAAAAAGACCCCGCACTGGCTGCAGGCAGCATCCGTGGATCAAAAAAGCCTGTTTTGAAATTGAAGAGATCAGTAATTAATGGCGGAGAGAGAGGGATTCGAACCCCCGGTGGGGTTGCCCCCACTCCGGTTTTCAAAACCGGCGCATTCGACCACTCTGCCATCTCTCCGCGAAAGCACTTCGGCCCATGAGTCGAGCTTCATCCTCTCTCAAGCTCGACCCACGCCTGTCAAGACTCACTCAAGGGGTCATCCAAATCCGTGCGCCATCGCGAAGGAATCCTGGAGCTCCTTCAACATAGCGATGCAAAACCTCGGGAATTTCGACACGACCCTGAGCGTCCTGATAATTCTCTAAAATCGCGATAAACGTTCGTCCAACCGCCAAGCCCGAACCATTGAGCGTATGAGCCAACCGCGGCTTGGCCTGCGCCTCAGGCCGATACCGAATCTGAGCACGACGCGCCTGAAAGTCCTCGCAATTCGAGCATGACGAGATCTCGCGATACGCCTTCTGTGCGGGCAGCCAAACTTCGATATCGTAAGTCTTGGCCGCCGAGAACCCCATGTCGCCCGTACAAAGCAACATGGTTCGATAGGGGAGCCCCAAAAGTTGCAAAACGCGCTCGGCATGGGCCGTCATTTTCTCTAATTCTTCGTTCGAGTGTTCGGGCTCGACAATCTTTACCAGCTCTACCTTTTGAAATTGGTGCTGCCGAATCAATCCACGAGTGTCTTTTCCGTACGAACCGGCCTCACTTCGAAAACAAGGCGAATAAGCGGTCAAATAAAGTGGTAAACGCCCCGGTTCAACAATCTCATCGCGAAAGAGGTTGGTTAACGGAACCTCAGACGTGGGAATCAAAAACAGCTCGCGATCAGCTGTGCCTGTCTTGAAAAGATCTTCCTCAAACTTCGGAAGCTGCCCCGTACCGGTCATCGAAGCCCGATTCACCATAAACGGTGGAATGACCTCTTGATAGCCATGCTGGCGGGTGTGCAGATCGAGCATGAATTGAATCAGGGCTCGCTCAAGTGTGGCCCCCGCGCCAAAATAAACCGAGAACCGCGCGCCTGAAAGCTTTCCCGCCCGATCAAAATCTAAAACCCGGAGCTTCTCACCCAGCGCGACGTGATCCAGAGGCTCAAAGTCAAAGGCACGAGGAGTTCCCCAGCGCCTCACTTCAACATTCTCCTCAGCGCCAGCCCCTGAGGGCACCGATGCCTGTGGAATGTTGGGAATCCGAAGCCCCAGATCCGTAAACTCAGCATCGACTTCAGCCAGACGCTGATCCGTAGCCTTAATCTCGTCTCCGAGCGACCGAGTCTCCACCATCCGGCGCTCGGCCTCAGCAGCTGCAGCCGGATCGCTCTTGGCCTTTGCCTTGAGCTGGCCAATCTCTTGAGAAGCCTGATTTCGCTTTGCCTTCAACGAGTCGGTTTGCGAAATCAGGGTTCGGCGCAATTTCGACAGCTCGGCAATGTGCGCTACGAGTTGCGAATCACCGTTACGCCTTTTGAGAGCAGCCTCAAGTTCTGACACAGCTTCACCAAAATATTTCGCATCCAGCATACGTCTTTTCCTCTATCACAGATTTTTTTGGATCTCTGCCTTGTCAGCGGCATCGGGTTCCATTTCTAGGTATTTCGAGAATGCCCACCGCATATTTACTCCATCACCGGTAGCCCGATAAGCGTAACCCAAATGGCGGTAAATCAGCGGATTTCCAGCATCGATTTTGATCGCTTCTTGATACATCGCAATTGCCGCATCATATCGGTTCAGAGCGAAATTCGCTTTGCCTGCTTGAAACTTCGCCTCCGAGTCCATGGGGTGACTTTTCATCGCCCGCACGAAGTACTCTAAGGCTTTTTCTGACTCTTTAAGCTCTAAATGCGCTTTGCCCAGTTCAACCAGGTTCTGAAGCGAATGATTGCCATTCTTGAGCTCCTGTTCGAACTCTCGAATGGCTGCTTTAAAGTTCGAGAGCCTCACATAGATCAGCCCCTTGCTGAAATGAAGGCTCGGAAACTTGGGATAAGACTCATAAATTACCCCTAATTGTTGATCAGCCTTCTCATACTGCTCTGTTTCAACCAGCATCCGGTAACGCTCGTACATCACCACCGCATCACTGGCGTTGCGGTCAAGATAAGCAGCATAAGCTCGCTCGGCTTTTTCCTTCCACTTTTTATCAGGCCCTCGCGCCAGGTTCAGCTCTGCCTCGGTTTTCCAAGGCAGCCCAGCGTCTGGACGAAGGATCTTGGCCTGTTCGATCAGCTCGACAGCCTGATCGAGCTTGCCCTTCTGAATCAGATACGAGGCAATGCCACATAGGATCTCAATTCGCGTACCACGACCCTTTTGAAGTTCATCCTGAAGATAGGCAATCGAGCGATCAATTCCCTCTGCCCCCGCAATCGCCGCAGCGGTTCCCAAAATCGCCTCGGCGTTATCGGGGTCAAGACGCATCGCCAACGAGAAAATAAAAGGTGCCTGATCGTAATTTTTGGTCGCCACTAAGCTTTTGCCGTAAGCGAGATAAACGCTGGGATCAATGAACGATCGGGACATGGCTTTTCGGTAATTCGCCTGAGCATCGGCATGAAGGCCCTGTCTGGCGTACCAGTCAGCCGAAATCTTATCGACGATGCCCTGGGGAACCGGAAGCACTCGAAAGCGCGCCATCGCTTTTGCTGCCTCATCCCACTCATAGCTTTGAATCAAGAGCTCGATGTACTTCGACCAAACCCGCACGTCACGTGGCGCCAGCTCTGCTGCTTTCTGATAAGCAAGCCTCGCATTCACGATGTCTTTTTTAATCTGGTAAAAAAGCTCACCACGCTTGATCAACGGAAGCGGACTATTGGGGTTTTCTCGTCTGGCTTCGAGAAACTGAAAAAGCGCGTCTTCAACTTTGCCTTCTCGGGCCAAGCGTTCGCCCTCGGCAAGGTAGTAATAAAGACGTGCCTCTTTACGAATCGCCGGAACCGAATCACCCACGCGGGCACGCAAGAGGTAATGCTGCAGACTATAAGCAGGATTTTCAGAGTCTAACCGAAGTGCTCGCTCGACTAATCCCAGGGCGACGTCCAACTTTCCATCGGCCTCTTCAATCGTCGCGCGCCAAGACAGCGCTTGGGCTTGCTCACGGGGTGGCAAAAGCAGGGGGTTTTTCGATAAATAAACTAAATGGGGTTTTCCTTCTTTGAGGGTGGCCCTCGACTCCAGAATCTTCAGGATTCGAAGGCGCGAAGCGCCGTGCCTCGGATTCGCTGCTACCGCTTTTGAGTATTGCATCAGCGCAGCATCAAGATCTCCAAGTCCTTCGGCCACTTGCCCTCTTAAATAAAAGACCTTCACGCTAAAGGGTTTGTCATCTGAGAGTGCGCTCAAATAACGGGCCGCTGTTGCGTAATCGCCTCGGGCCACCAACACCTGAGAGAGGTAGGCAAAAAGAATCGAATCGTAGTTTTTATGAGTCTTGGTGAAATCAATGATTCGTGTCTGAGCGGCCGCGGGTCGCTGAGAAAAAAGGAGGTACTCTACTTCGGCAATCAAGGTCTCGGTCAGATCCAGGTCCTTTGCTCGCGAAAGTTCGATTAGCTTCGAGATTACCGAGAAGTAAGTCTCATCCTTGTTCGAAACATCAATGAGATTGAGATAACTCGAAGCCAACATCGCGAGCGCCCGTACGTTGTCGGCATCGAGCTCAGCAGCCTTCATGAACTCAGCGGCCGCCAACCGGTAACCGGGCAACGAATCATCACGGTAATGCGTCAGGCCTGCAGCATAGTATTTCTGGCTCTGTATCGGATTTCCGCCTTTTTCAGGCGTTGAAGGAAGCCTTGGACGCACTTCCTCAATTCGTTCCGCAGGCTTTTTCTTCTCGGTCGAAAGATCCGATAGTAACTCTACCGCCACCAAAACGAGACCTAAAAGCACGATGACTCGACGAAGCGGGGGCCTTTTCGGCTGAACCGGTTTTCCGGGTGCCGCCTCTGAGGGATTTGAGCGCTGAAAAACAACAGTCTGCTCAGCGCCGAGATCGAGCTGATGGGGCAGGTCTCGACCCACGAGGGCGACACCGATCGTGGTTCGCTCTTCGTCGGTTTCAAAAAGAGGCGCAACCATCGTTTGCTCTGAGGGATCCTCGGGCTCCTTCCAGGAATCTGAAGGGCGGGACTCGCTACTTTTTTGCAGAAACTCAAGCCTCGGGGGCGCGACTTCAGGGGCGGGCGGTACCGGCTCGCTCTTGATTTTAGGCCCAGAAACAGGCTCTGGCGAAAGCACTTGAGTGGGCTCTAAGATCTGAGTTTTTTCAGCCCCCTCCGCAAAGGATTTTGAAAAAGAGCCGGATTCGTCGCGCGTTGAAGGCCATTCTACCGGCTTTCCGGAAGCCAGGGCTAAGAGCACCTCGGCAAGCTCAGAATAATGAGCAAAGGGTTTCCAGTCGCCATCAGGATGCTCTCGCACCGGCTCGTCGCCGCGAATATGCCCTTTTTTGATGAGCCGCTGAATACGATCCAAGTCAAGCGGCCCCAGGACTCTGCCTGATGCTAACCGGATCTTAAATTTCGTTGATGCCCGATTTGCGGCCATTGCCTCTTCTTTTTCGAATCTGTTCGAACCAGAGGCTGAGCCGACTTACTTCTGGGCTTCAACCTCCGTCATTCCCACCTGCACTACCCGAGCAGGCGTTGATCGCGCCAATGTCCTTGCCAAACGCATCAAGGGAGCGGGAAACACTCCAAGCTCAATCGTCAGCACCAGCATGACCAAAAGCGCTGCCAAAAGTCGCTTCGACTGTACGATCCCCACACCTGCTTCCGCAGGCTCGCGCATATACATAAACACGAGCACTCTCAGGTAATAGTACACTGAAATAGCGCTACAGAGCACAGCAATCACTGTCAGCCAAATCTCTCCAGCCTGAACAGCGTTAGAAAAAACCAAATATTTGGCGGCAAAACCAGCGGTGGGTGGAATTCCAGCCATCGAGAAAATAAACGCTGCCATGGCGAACGCCAGAAACGGGTGCTTGCGAGAAAGGCCCGCCAAATCATGAAGATTCAGGCCCGAATCAGCACGCTTGGCCAACGCGGTAAGAACAGCAAAGGCTCCCAAATTCATGACCGTGTAAGTCACTAAGTACATGACCACGGGACCATAGCCGTCAGCCGAAAACGGGGCCGTCAATATTCCGACAAGCAGATAGCCCGTATGAGCAATCGATGAATACGCCAGCATGCGCTTCAACTGGATCTGTGTGAGCGCCACGACATTTCCAACCACCATCGTCAAGGCGGCAGAAATCCAAAGCAGATCGTGCAGATGCCGTTGCACTGACTCGACCAAGCCAGCACCATAGCCCACGCCCGAGACCACTCGAATTAAGGTAGCAAACGAAGCGGCCTTAATTCCCGTCGTCATGAACCCAGTGATCGGAGCAGGCGCGCCCTCATAAACATCGGGCATCCACATATGAAACGGGAAAGATGCCACTTTGAAAAGAAATCCAAAAAGCACCAGCACAGACCCCAGAACAAAAAGCAAGGAAGGTTGCTGGCCAGCTCCCTGAACCCAGCTCAGGATATCCTGAATCTGAATCGACCCCGTCGCTCCGTAGAGCAGAGCCGAGCCATAAAGATAAACGGCCGAAGCAGCGCCACCCAGAACGAAGTATTTTACCGCAGCCTCATTGGCACGACGATCAGCACGCCGAAAGCCCACCAAAACATAGACCGAGATCGACATGAGCTCGAGCGCCACAAAGATCACAATCAGATCTAGAGCCGAAACCATGCTCATCATCCCAATCATCGAAAAAAGCATCAGGATGTAATACTCGGGATGCTGTAAACCCTCGCGATCTAAATACCGCATCGACGACAGAGCGCTCACAAGCCCCGCCACCGAAAACAAAACCGTCATCACCAGGGTCAAGCGATCGACCACCATCATGCGATTGAAGAGAAGCACTTCTCCACCACCGACCAGTCGAGTCGCACTCCAGGCGGTCGCCCCCGCGATCAGCACAAAGAAGAACGGAACCACGCCCTTCCATCGCTTCATGGCAGCGGCTGCAAGCATCAGCACGAGGGCTCCGCCTAGGGCCAACACCCAGGGGCCAAGCGCCATCAGCTGTTCGGCACTTAATGAAAGAAGCTCGGGCCGAATCGTCGTCAGTGCCGCGGGAATCGAAACATTTCCGTCCATATCGTTTTCCTTAAATATCGCTAGTCTCAGAATCAGAAGTCGTTGCTGACTCGGGTTGGGCTGAAGCCACCTGAGGATTCACTCGCTCTAAGAAAGCCGCAACCGATGCGTCCATCTTCGAGAAAAAGAGATTGGGGCGCACTCCCATCACAATGGCCATCACCAAGAGAGGCAAAAGCACCACCAACTCACGAAGGTTAAGATCCTGAAGCTTTTCGTTCTCCGGATTCTTCAGCGGACCAAACATCACGCGCTGGAACATCCACAACATGTAAACAGCACCGAAAATCACCCCGGTACCGGCAACTGCCGCAAGAACGGGCTGATACTTCCAAGTGCCCAAGAGAATCAGAAACTCGCCCACAAAGCCGTTGGTTCCAGGAAGCGCAATCGAGGAGAGCGTGATGATCAAGAACGAGACCGCGAAAAGCGGCATCACTTTCGTGATCCCACCAAACTCACTGATCTCACGAGTGTGACGGCGCTCATAAATCATTCCCACCAAGAGAAAGAGCGCTCCAGTCGAGATTCCGTGATTCAGCATCTGGTAAATCGAGCCCGAAACACCAACTGTGTTGAGAGAGAAAAGCCCCAACACGACATAACCCATGTGGCTTACCGAAGAATACGCCACGAGCTTCTTAATATCGGGCTGCACCATCGCCACCCAGGCGCCATAAACAATGGCGATGGTCCCCAGAATCATGAAGACCTGCTGATACTGGGCAACAGCTTGAGGAAACAATGGGAAAGCAAGCCGGATGAAGCCGTAACCACCCAGCTTCAAAAGGACTCCTGCCAGCACTACAGATCCCGCCGTGGGAGCCTGAACGTGTGCATCGGGAAGCCAAGTATGTAGCGGAAACAGGGGAACCTTAATGGCGAAAGCCAAAGCAAAAGCGAGGAACAAAACCCCCTGAACCGAGAACCAACCGGCCCCGTCGAGCTTGAGACGATAGAGATCGGTAATCGCTGCCGAGTACTCACCAAATTGAACCTGATGTTGGTTCATCAAGTAAAACAGAGCCACCAACATCAAGAGCGACCCGACCATCGTGTAAATGAAGAACTTCATCGAGGCGTAAATGCGATCTTTCCCGCCCCAAATTCCGATCAAGAAATACATCGGAATGAGCATGAACTCCCAAAACACATAGAAAAGGAAGGCGTCTAACGTCACGAAGGCCCCGAGCATTCCTGTCTCAAGAGCTAACAATAGAAAGAAAAATCCTTTCACGCGCTCTTCAACTGCCGAGAAGGCTCCCAGGATCACGATTGGCATGAGGAACGTCGTCAACAAAATCAGCCAAAGGCTAATGCCATCTACCCCTAAGCGATAGGAGATCCCCAGGGCAGGAATCCAAGGCGCAAGTTCTCCGAACTGAAACTGAGCAGAATCGGCTTGAAAGCGGGTGTAGAGAATCCAGGAAAGCCAAAAGGTAACGAGACTTCCGACCAACGCCCACCATTTAGCGGCTTTTCCGCCCTGATCCGATGGCAAGGCCAGGCCGAGGACAGCCCAGGCCAATGGAAAGAAGGTCAGACTGCTCAATAAATGTGAATCAAGCCAAGCCATAAATGAAATACCCCACTGTCATGAGCAGGCCCAAAAGAGCCATGATCGCATAAGTTTGAAGCGAACCGGTTTGAATCGTACGAACTGCCTGCCCCGTCCAGAGACTGACTCGTCCAAAACCATTAACGATTCCATCGATCAATCCGGCATCAAAACCGCGCCAAAGGGCGCGAGAAAAAGCCACGATCGGCCTTACCAATACGGCCTGGTAAAGCTCATCCACATACCATTTGTTGGTAAGCACTCGATGAAGAGCAGAGAACCGGGCTTTGAGACGCTCAGCCCGAGTCAGGTCAAAATACAGGCCTTTGGCGAGAAAAATTCCAACCAGAGCCCCCGCAACGCTCATCCCCATGAGGGCCCACTCTAAAGAGTGCGAAGCTCCCTCAATCACTGCCACATGGTGCGGCACCACGGGATTAAGCCAGTGTCCAAGCCAGTTCAAATCATGGGCTCCCAGTGCCTCTGAAATCACTGCGGGAACTCCCATGAAGCCGCCGAGCGCGCTTAAAACCGCAAGCACCATCAACGGCCCGGTCATCACCCAAGGCGACTCATGCGCATGCTCCGCCTCAGACGTGCGAGGCTTACCCAGGAACGTGAGAAAAAACAGTCGGCTCATGTAAAATGCCGTCATGATAGCGGTGGCGGCACCAATGGCCCAGAGCACCTTCGAACCCTTGAGCGAGGCGAAGGACAACCAAAGAATCTCGTCTTTCGAGAAAAACCCCGAAAATGGCGGTAATCCGCAAATAGCCAGCCAGGCTATCAAAAAGACCAAGAAAGTCTGGGGCATCTTGGAGCGAAGACCACCCATTTTGAGAATGTCTTGTTCCTCATGCATCCCGTGAATCACGCTTCCCGCCCCAAGAAACAAAAGCGCTTTAAAAAACGCATGGGTGATCACGTGAAAAACACCCGCGACATAGCCGCCTACGCCACAGGCCAAGAACATGTAACCCAGCTGCGATACGGTCGAATACGCCAACACCTTTTTAATATCGGTCTGGGTGATCGCGATAGTGGCAGCCAAGAATGCCGTAAACGCACCGACGCTCGCCACCACCAGGCTCGCCGTCGGAGAGAGCGAATAAATAAAGTTCAGCCGCGCCACCAGGTAAATGCCTGAGGTCACCATGGTCGCTGCGTGAATCAGCGCAGAAACCGGAGTAGGGCCAGCCATTGCATCCGGAAGCCAAACATAAAGCGGCACTTGCGCCGACTTACCCATGCACCCAACAAACAAGAAAATTCCAATAGCGGTCAGCGTGGCAACACTGACTCCAGCGGGCAGCGCACCCTCGCCAGCACTCGAGAAAATCTGGCGAAGTTCGGCAAAGTCAACCGTGTGAAACGTCGAGAAGATCAGGAACATCCCAATCAGAAACCCCAGATCGCCAACTCGGTTCACAATGAAGGCCTTTTTTCCAGCAGAGGCCTTCTCGTCATCGGCATACCAGTAACCAATCAAGAGATAACTACAGAGGCCGACTCCCTCCCAACCCAGGAACAAGATCGGAAGATTCGCGCCCATGACCAGCATGAGCATCGCAAAGCAAAACAGATTCAGATACGTGAAGAATTTTCCAGGGGTCTCGTCATGGCTCATATACCCCATCGAGTAGACGTGAATTAAAAAGCCCACTCCGCTAATCACCATCGTGAAGAGCGTCGACAGCACATCAACCCGAAGAGTCATGGGCACGTTCAAGTCACCGACTTGAATCCACGAAAAGAGGCTCTCCTCGATCACTCGAGATCCCTCGGGCATCGCTTGCAACGAGCGGAATACCATCCAGCTCACCACAAATGACGCCAAGATCGCCAAACTGGCCAGAGCTCCGGTCACCCCAGCGCTAGCCTTCTTGGCCCCCGGCCGAGACTGAAACAAGGCGTACCAAAGTCCGTTAATGGTAAATCCAACCAGAGGAAAAAGCGGAATGAGCTTCAACATGGATTCAGTCCTTTAAGAGAGTGATCTCATCGGTATCGACAGTCTTTAGGGTCCGATAAAGGGCGATCACTAGCCCCAGCCCAACCGCTGACTCGGCTGCGGCAACGGTAATAATGAAGAAAACCGACATCTGACCCACCATCGACGCCAACTGATGAGAAAACGTCACGTAAGTCAGGTTGACGGCATTCAACATCAGCTCAATCGACATCAAAATAATCAGTAGGTTTCTTCGAACTAAAACGCCAAAAAGTCCGATGAAGAAAATCGCTGACGAGAACGACAAAACCACCCAGGGCTCAACCGCTGGCAACATTTGCAGATCCTTTCCTCTCATCGGCTTTCACGCCTGCATGACGCTTTGCGAGCGCCACGGCTCCCACGATTCCCGCAAGAAGCAGTACTGAGGTGAGCTCAAACGGAAGCGTATATTCCGAAAACATCAACTCAGCGATCACCTGCGTGTTTCCACCGGCTGCATCAATCGCCTCGCGCGTAAAGGCGCCAGCAGGGGCAAACGATCCTGTATTCTTAAAGACGCGAACGAATAACACCACAAACGCCAAAGACACCACTGCAGCGGCCACTCGAAAGAGAAGAGGAGTTCGCCTGAGGTCGAACGATGGCGCATCTGAATTGAGAAGCATCACCACGAAAACGAACAAAACCATGATCGCGCCGGCGTAGACGAGCACTTGAAGCGTGGCCACCAAGTGCGCGCCAAGGAGGGCGTAAATACCCGCGAACGAGAAGAAAACCATCACGAGGCTAAAAGCGCTCGCCACGGGGTTCTTCTTCAAGACCGTGAGTAATGCGAAGGCCAAAGCCAGCCCAGCGAAAGCGTAAAAGGCTACTGGGGAAATCGCGTTCATTTATGACCTCGCTGTTCCATCAAGAACTCCTTGTCGTAGGCCTCGCGAGTCGTCTGGCTCATCTCATAAATATTGCTGAGCTTAATCGCATCTTTCGGACAGGCCTCTTCACACATTCCACAGAAACAGCAACGAAGCGCATCGATCTCGAACTTCACAGGATACTTTTCTTTGTCTTCCCGCTCTCCTGCCTCGATGTGAATACACTCGGCAGGGCAAACGGTCGGACAAAGCATGCAGGCCGTGCAGTTTTCAACTCCATTGACCGACTTGATATAATGCATCCCCCGAAAACGATCGGAGTATTCGCGGCGCTCTTCAGGATACTGAATCGTCACCTTCTTCTGAAACACCTTGGCGATCGTAATCCGAAGACCCTTGAGGGCCTCCAACAGATAAAAGCGCTGAAACAAACCCGGCTTGTTCTTAACGATCATGGTCAAACCACCTTGTAGTAAATCAGCACGCCAGTGACGAAAATATTCACGAGCGCCAAAGGAAGCATCACACGCCAACCTAAATCCATCAGCTGGTCATAGCGGAATCGGGGCAAAGTCCATCGCACCCAAACGTAGAGCCACAAGAAAAACGCAGTTTTGAGCGCAAAAGACCCGAATTCAAAAAGCACCCTCAGTCCGTCTGCAGCTAGACCGACCAAACTGAAGTGTCCCACCAAAAACTGATGCAAAGCTGGAAGGCCGGGAATCATCTGCCAGCCACCGAAAAACAGCGTCACCGTGAGTGCCGCGGCTACCGTCATGTTGATGTACTCGGCCATCATGAAGAGGGCGAAATGCATCGACCCGTATTCAAGATGGTAGCCCGCAACAATCTCAGATTCGCCTTCAGGCAAATCGAACGGCAAGCGATTGGTCTCGGCATAGGCCGACACCAGAAAAATCAAGAAGCCCACTGGCTGAACAAAAAAACCCCACTTCGGGATCGCCACAGGTCCGAGCTGCATCAACACTTCACCCTGCTGGCGAACGATATCGCCCAGCCGCACACTCGAGAAAATCATCAGCAGGCCAACAACCGACAGTCCCAGCGAAAGCTCGTAACTGATCATTTGAGCCGAGGAGCGAAGGCTTCCCAACAACGAATATTTATTGTTCGAGGACCAACCGGCCATAATAATGCCGTAGACCCCCAGCGAAGCGACCGAGAAAATATAAAGAAAGCCCACGTTCAGGTCAGCAACCTGAAACGAGATGGTGATTCCACCGATGGTGATCGAGCTCGCAAAAGGAATCACCGCAAAGGTCATGTACGCGGGAATGAGGGCCACCACAGGCGCCAGCCGATAGTAAAATTTAAAAACGTGCGCCGGCGGGTTATCTTCCTTGAAAACCGCCTTGATTCCATCGGCGATCCCCTGAAATAGACCCAGCGGTCCAATTCGATTGGGCCCCAAGCGCTTCTGCATCACTGCTGAGCCCCGCCTCTCAAGCCACACCATGAGCGGCACGACCTGCAGGAGAGCAACGGCAACCAAAACGGCCTTTACTGCCGTGATCACCAGTTCAGCATTCGCCGACAAAACAGAGAGAAGGGTGTCCATCAGAGATTCGTCCACATCATCAAGATTTCAGAAAGCGTTTTGCACTCTCTGGGAGGAAGGATGGCGCGCTTAAACCGCTGTTCCATTCCCATGAAATTCACGACCGTTCCGTCCTTCTCGGCAAAAGCCACTCCAGGAAGGACCGCTTCGAACGCACTGGCTTCAGCTTTTTTGAAAACACCCACGCCAACGACGCTGACCCCTGCAAGCTGAGGTAGAACCGCTCGGCCACCGCGAACCACTAATACCGCTTGGGTTCCTGAGGGCAGCGATGAGAACCCTGCAATACCGAGCTTTTCAAGCCCGTGAAGATTGGCTGTTTTGCTTTTACGCTTCAAGAGCGCATCAGCCGCATCATCTTGAGCCGAGGAACTGATGCCTGGGGTGCCAAAATGAAAGACCGGAGCCCCTCCTAGCTTTTCTGCTGCGAACTGCTGGATCAGCTTGGCTTCTTCCTGAGTCAGGTCAGATCCGATCAATACGGCAACCTTCTTGCCGGAGAGCGTCTGCCGTGAGTGAAGAACAGAATCTTTCCATGCGGAAAGCCCCAGGGCGCCTTGGCGCAAGAGCGCGGGCTCAATCACCCGGTCAGACTCCTGAACGTAGTGATAATTGAATCGGCCTTCATCACAGATCCAGTGCTGATTGACCTCTTTGTTTTCGCGCGCAATGCACCGATAAATCACGTTAGCTTCGGCTTGCACTTCCATGCTGCATCCGCGAGAGCACCCCTCACAAATCGTGGGGGTCTTCTTGAGGAACCAAGCGCGCTTTTTAAAGCGGAAATCTTTTAGCGTCAGGGAACCCGTCGGGCAAATGTCGGCATAGTTTCCTGCATAATCCGTCTCGAGGGGACGACCATCGACCGTCGTGATTTCGGTGTTGTTTCCTCGCTGGATGGCCACCATCTCTCGAATACCCGCTACTTCGGCTCCGAAGCGGATACAACGAGTGCAGTGAATGCAGCGATTCATGTTCTTCTGAATCACCGGGCCCATATCTAAATCGACGTAAGTGCGGCGCTCTTCAGAGGTTCGCATGTACGCATCGCCATAGCCGTAGGATTGATCCTGAAGATCGCACTCGCCCGACTTATCGCAAATAGGACAATCCAACGGGTGATTGATCAGCAAGAACTCCATAACGGACTTCTGGTTCTGCTTGACCTTCTCTGACTGGGTCTTCACCACCATGCCGTCTTGAGCGGCCGTGGAGCATGCCGTCTGGAGCTTTGGGAATTTCTCGATCTCAACAGCACACATTCGACACTGAGCCACCACCGAGAGACCGGGATGATAACAAAACAGGGGAATCTCAATCCCCGCGCTCTTGGCCACCTCAATGAGGTTCTGGCCGGGCGTAAACTCCACCTCGCGACCATCAATTATGCATTTGGGCATTTTCCACCTCGAATATGCGCCTCGAAATCGGCGCGAAATTTCTTCACGAAACTAGAGACAGGTCCAGCCGCGGCATCACCCAGGGCACACAAGGTTTTACCGTTAATGTTGTCGGCTATATCCAAGAGCAGCGTGATGTCTTGCTCGCGGCCGTGACCATCCTCAATGCGATGAAGGATGTCTTCCATCCACTTACAACCCTCGCGGCAAGGTGTGCATTGACCGCAAGACTCATGGGCGTAGAACTTCGTGATGCGCTTCAAGAGCTTCACCACGCAATAATCCTCGCTAACGACCATGAGCGCCGCTGACCCCATCATCGAGCCGACTTTCATCAGGGGCTCGATATCGTAAATCACGTCAATCTCATCAGCGGTCAGCACCGGTGCAGAAGATCCTCCGGGGATCACGGCTTTCAACTTCTTATCGCCAAACACCCCTCCGCAGACGTTATAAATAAGCTCTCGAATCGTCACACTGCCTGCGGGAAGCTCATAAACTCCAGGATTCTTAACGTGTCCCGAAACCGAAATCAGACGAGTTCCACCCGATTTTTCGAGTTTTCCGAGCTTAGCAAACCACTCGCCACCGTTGTTGATGATCATCGGAACAGCAGCAAGAGTTTCGACGTTATTCACGATGGTAGGGCCAGCAAAAGCGCCCGACTGAGCGGGAAAGGGCGGCTTCACGCGCGGCTCACCACGCTTGCCCTCAAGCGAATTCAAAAGCGCAGTTTCTTCTCCGCAAATGTACGCGCCAGCACCACGGTGAACTGTCAGGTCGAAATCAAATCCAGAGCCCTGAATGTTTTTTCCTAAATACCCGTTAGCGTAGGCCTCTTCGATCGCTTGATTGAGGAGTTTCGCTTCGCGAGTGTATTCACCACGAATGTAGATGTATCCCGCGTGGGCCCCAATTGCATGAGCTCCGATGACCATTCCCTCGATCAAGAGATGCGGCGTATAGCGCATGATATCGCGATCTTTGAAAGTTCCAGGCTCAGACTCGTCGGCGTTACAAACCAGGTACTTAGGCTTAGCGCTTTGCTTAGGAATGAATCCCCACTTAACTCCCGTAGGAAATCCGGCCCCGCCACGTCCGCGCATGTTGGACTTCTTCATCTCTTCGATGATCGCTTCGGGGGGCATTGGAAGCGCCTTTTTAAGCGCTGTGTAGCCGTTCATCTTCGCCAGATAATAGGCGAGGGGACGGGCCTCTTCGTGAAAGTGGGGCTTGAACATCTGTGGTGATTCGGACATCGCACTCACCTCAATCAGCTCGGCAAGCTCGCCAAAATTTGGTCGAGCTTCGCTGCGGTTAAATTTTCATGGTAGTCGTCGTTGAGCATCATTGCGGGAGCGGTACCACAAGCGCCCAAGCACTCTTCTTCCATCAACGTGAATCGCTTGTCGGTGGTCGTCTCACCGCACTTCACGCCAAACTTTTTTTCACAGTGCTCGACGAGCTCTTCGGCGCCACGCAAACAACAAGCCACGTTGGTGCAAATCTTAAGATGATATTTGCCAACCGGCTTGAGGTTATACATCGTATAAAAGCTCGCCACCTCACGCACCTGAGCGGGATGGATGCCAATGTAGGTGCCGATTTCATCCATCACTTCACCAGGAAGCCAGCCGAACTGCTTTTGTGCTTCATGTAGCGCTGGAAGCAGCAACGCCACCTTGGTGGGATAGCGCGGCTCGAGCTTTTTCATCTCATCGTAAAACTGTTGTGAAAGGAGCTTGGACATTATTACCTCCGCCCTGGGCCTGATGACTGGTACTCAGCGATCCAGCTCGCCCGCGATGATATTGATCGAACCCAAATTCGCCACCATATCGGCAAGCTTAACGCCTTGAGACATTTCTGAAAGCCCTTGATAATGCCACACCGACGGCCCTCGAATCCTCATTCGGTGAGCTCGCGGCCCACCCTTGCTGACGATATAAAAAGCGAGCTCGCCGTTGGTGGCCTCAAAGCTGGTATAAGCCTCGCCAGCTGGAACATCGAAACCCGTCATGAAAAACTTGAAGTGATGGATCAAGCCTTCCATCGTGTTATGAACAACGTCTTTCGAGGGAATGCGCACGCGCTTGTCTTCACACCAAATCGGGCCGGGCTGCATTTTTTCTGCACACTGAGCAATGATGTTCAACGACTGATAAATCTCAGCCATGCGCACCATGTAGCGATCGAAAACATCGCCATTTTTACCCACGGGAACATCGAACTCGACATTCTTGTAAAACATCGCCGGCTGATCACGACGCAAATCGCGATTAATTCCCGAAGCTCGAGCATTAGGACCCGAATAGCTGTACCGCAGGCATTGCTCTTTGGTAAAAACACCCACGCCCTGGGTGCGGTCGCACCAAATGCGGTTATTAGTGAGCAGGCGATCCATTTCCTGAACCGTCTTTCGGGTGCGAACCACCCAATCCTTCACTTCACGCTCCCAGCCAGCCGGAGCGTCGTGCATCAAACCGCCAATTCGAGTGTAGGACGTCGTCAGGCGAGCGCCGCAAATCTTCTCGATCAACGTGTAGGCTTCTTCGCGTTGATGAAACCCGTACAAGAAAAAGGAAAAAGCACCTAGATCGAGCGCGTTCACGCCCACGCAAATCAAATGATCGATCACCCGGGCCATCTCGGAACAAACCATCCGGATCCAAACGGCTCGATCGGGCACCTGAATTCCCATCAGTCGCTCAACCGCCATCGCGTAAGTGACATTATTGATCAGAGCGGAGCAGTAGTTGAGCCGATCAGTGTAAACGACGAAATTATGATAGGTTCGGTTTTCGCCGAGCTTCTCTTTCGCGCGGTGGGTGTAACCAAACTCACAGTACGACTTCTCAATGGTTTCGCCATTCAGGCGAGCACACATTCGCAAAGCGCCGTGCATGGCCGGGTGAGTGGGTCCGATATTAACGAAAACCCGCGAGTCTTTCCAAAGATCATCAGGATCTTGCTCCTGACCGGGAATATCCACGGAAATGGTGTAATTTTCAGACGGCGGCAGACCAAATTCGCTGTGTGGCTTCTGAGTTTCCATCATCAGTCCTTAAGCAAATCGACGTTAATGGGTTGGGTATCAGGAAAAAGCTGGTAACCACGAAGGGGGTAATCCTTGCGAAGCGGGTGACCCTTCCAGCGCTCATCCATCAAAATTCTTCGAAGATCGGGATGTCCGCTAAATCGAACGCCAAACATGTCCCAAATTTCACGCTCGGCCCAGTTAGCCCCATCCCACACGCCTGTGGCGGTCGGAACCTCTTCGCCATCTCGAACGCGCACCTTCAGCCGAATGCGGGCCCCCGTGGATAGAGAAGCTATGTTATAGACCACCTCGAAGCGGGGCTCGACCTCTTCATCGGTGGCAGTAATGTCCGCCAAAAACTCATACTGAAAGTCGCCACCCTCTTTGAGCTCGCGAAGAACCTCGACAACTTTATCTTTCGAGACGAACAGAATGGGCACATCCGTAGGGTAGGATCCGGGCCAGCGAACTTCTTCGATGGCCTGGCCAAACTTTTTCTGAAGCGCGTCGACTTGAACTTTCCATCGCTCAGAGTGTGCTGCGGCGAAGTCGCCATAAATCGTTGGAACTGGCGTGCGAATATCGGTGCCACGCATCGTTAAGCCTCCTTGCTGGCCTGGCGAGCTCTCTCGCGACGCTGGTAATGAGTCTGGCCCTGGGCGATGAGCTCCTGAAGCCTCATCAATCCATGAAGAACGCCTTCAGGCGCTGGGGGACATCCGGGCAGGTAAACATCCACAGGAATAATCGTGTCGATTCCTTGCGTAACGCTATACACATTGAAAATTCCGCCCGATGAGGCACAAGCCCCAAACGAAATCACCCACTTGGGGTCGGCCATCTGGTCGTAGATGTTTTTCAATACCGGCGCCATTTTGGTGTTCACGATTCCAGCGACGATTAACAGGTCGGCCTGGCGAGGAGAAAACCGCAGCGCCTCAGATCCGAAGCGCGCAATATCGTAATCTGCCGCGAAAGTTGCCATCATCTCGATCCCGCAACAGCTGGTTCCGAAAGGCAAAGGCCAAAGTGCATTCTTTCGGCCCCAGTTCACCATGGCCTCAAGTCGCGTGGTCAAAAAACTTGCTGATCCATCTTTCGACATAATCTACTCCGCTTGATTTCCCACTGATGCCTTTGCCCTAAGTAGGATTTAATCCCACTCGAGAGCTCCCTTTCCGAGCACATAAAAATAACCCACTAACAAAATCGCCACGAAAACAGCCATCTCGACGAGAATGAAAGCATTCACGCTCAGGTATTTCTTGTACACGACCGCCCACGGGTAAAAGAAAAGCGCCTCGACGTCAAACAACAGGAAAAGGATCGCCACCAAATAAAATCGAACCGAAAATCGATGCTTCGCATCGCCGTGGGGGTCAACACCGCACTCAAAGGGCATATTCTTTCGGCGATTTGGAAGCTTCGGACCCAAAAGGGCCGACAAGGTCATCGCACCGGCACCGATCGCAGTGCCCACTGCCATCAAAATCAGAATTGGAATGTATTCCATTGCTTCAGGTTATAGCTCAGGCGCGGAAGAACGAGCTACCGGAAAATAAACTTAAGCGACTGCCCGGCCCACTGAAGTAACGAATTGGCGAAAACGGTCGCCCCCACCAAAGGAATCAAGAGCGCCAGAAGGAAACCCCGGCGCTCAGAAGAAAGCTCGATGCCACCTTCGGAATGAGAACTTGGAAGCTCGCCCCCCAAGTGAAGTAATGAGAGCATCAGGCGCCCAGCAGCCCCCACGCTCAGAGCCATCGCCAAAAGCGAAAGAAACGCCAAGGTGAACCACTCGCGCCTCACGGCCGCTCCGATCAAGGCAAAGCGCCCAATGGCTCCTGCAAACGGAGGGATCCCAAGCCAAGCCACAAAAAAGACAACGAAAAGAACCGCCTCCCAGGGCCTTCCGCGAAGGGCGCCGCGAAGATCCTTCAGTTCAGCTGAGCGGCCACGACCCATGCATAACGACAGGACGAAAAGCAGGCCGCCAAAAGCCAGCAAATCTACCAACAAATTAAAAAGAACCGCGGCAAAACCCACCTCTTCTAAAACCAGCAGGCCCAACAAGAGAAACCCGCTCTGAGCCACTGCCATGCATGCCAACAAACGCTTGGCATGCGTTTGTCGAATCGCGAGGAGCGCGGGCAAAATCATCGTCAACCCAGCACTCAGGGCAATCCATGCTGTCCAGTCCCATCCTGAAAGCGGGGCCCACACCCCCCCCGAGGCTCCAGGAACTGAAAAAACAGCCACCCATATTCGAGTCGCTACAGCAAAAGCCCCCGCCCTGAGCCCCAACACCAGATAGGCTCCCGCTGGAGAATTCGCTTCCTCAAGAACCTCTGGCACCCAAAACTGTGAGGGAAAAACAAAAAGGGGAAGACTGAGCCCTAAAAAGACTACTGCGAAAGAAAAGAGGGCCACCGTCGACGATACGCCATGAGATGCCAGCTGATGATGGATCTCTTGAACATTCGCCGTTCCGGCTAGGACAAAAAGGGCCAAGAACCCAAAAAGAAGAAACGCCCCAGAAAAAAGAGAGCAGAAAAACCATTTCAATGCAGCCTTCGATGCCCCTGAGGCGTCCCGGTTGAAACCCGCGAGAAAATAGCCGCATCCTCCCGCAAGCTGAAGTGCGATGAGGATTACAAACAGGCTGGTGGCGCTAGCTGCCACCATGAGGGCGATTGTTCCCAACAGAAGAATCGCGCAAAACTCCGCACGAAGCCCCTCTGCGATCTCTTCGCCCAAGCAAGCAGAACAAACGACGATCGCGGCAAGAACCAGGAAAGCTAATTTAAAAAAAAGCGCAAACCCATCCAAGACGATGGTTCCACCAAAAAACTCGGCCGGCCCTCCCTGGTAGGCCAAAACAGTCTGAATCGCAGCACCAGCAATTCCCAAAAGACTAGTAGGAAGCACCAACCGCAGTTTCTCGCCGAAATTAGCACTCTCGCCCAGAATCAGGCCTAACACTGTTGCGAAGAGATATGCTTCAGGCAGAAGCTGCGCAAAGGAGCTCATGTGCCGCTCTCTGACTTTTCAGGATTTACCGACGACGAGCTTCCCTCTGGCATTGCCGGCGCGGGCAGCGACGGAGGAGGGCTTAATGAGCTCAACAAGGTTTCTGCAGCCGGGCGAATCACATCAAGAAACGGCTTCGGGTAAAGACCCAGCAGAACCATCGCCACAATAATCGGTGCAAAAAAAGCCTTCTCACGAACATTCAGCTCACTTGAATGAGCCTGCGCCTCGGCGTCTTCATCGTCGTGCTGCCCCACCCGAGCTCCCAAGAACAAGGCGCGATAGATACCGAAAAGACAAATCATCAAAAGAAAAAGCGACACACTTCCCAAAAGTAGAACCATGGGCGAGCGACCATACCCCCCCATCAAAATCAGGCTCTGGCCGACGAATCCACTCAAGCCCGGGACACCCGTTAAGGCGCAAAGCGAAACTCCCATCACTAAGCCCGACGATGACGCCCCCGCCAATGGTGACGGCTCCTGCTTTCCTAAGAAACTCAGCTGCGGGAACTTCGCAAACAAGATCCCAAAGAGAAGGCCAACGCCGGCGAGCGCGAGGCCCGCACTAAATTGTTGGTAGACCATTCCAACCATCGCGCTGGAGCTACGGCTTCCCAGTGCCATGAGGGACAATCCCACTTGAATCAGAACCAGGTTCGAAAAAAGGCCCGTGAGACGCCGCTGTCCCAGCGCAACCACAGCCCCAACCAAAACGCTAACCACGCCAACCGCTAGGATGCTGTCTGAAAAATCCAAAAAAACCGTCGGAAAAAGAAGGTGACTCAGGCGCGCAAAGGTCTGAACCGCAACGGGAACCCCAGCTGCGGATATCGCCACCGCCACCGATGCCGGGGCCTCATCGATGAGTTTTGAGAACCATCCATTCAGAGGCCAAACGGGCGCCCGAAGCGCCATCGACAAACAAAGCAGCGTAAAGGCAACCCCCCTGAGAGAGAGGTCGACGCCCACTACCTGAATGATTCGATCCTGAAACTGCCCCCCCACAAGATCTCGAATCAAAAAACTATGCGGATCGCGCGAATAGTAAGTCAAAATTAGCGCGCCAAAAAAAAGTGCGTTCGAGGCCGCCGAAACCACGAGGGCTCGGAATGCAGCAGACTCACGACCCTCACCGCCCCAAACTCCAACCAGGAAAAACGTCGGTATCGACGAGAGCGCCCAGAAAAAGAAAAGTAAAAACAGATCTTGCGCACATAGCGTTCCCAAAAGAGCGCATTGGAGAATCAACAACAGGCCGTTTAAACCTCGTCCGGCCACTTCTCGACGCCACTCTGAAGCCAAGAGCACCGGAAACAAAACGCTGATCAATAAAACACCGATTCGGCTGACCCCATCAACGGAAAGCTCGTACGAAATGGCGTATGAGCCAATCCAGGAGAGCTGCTCAGAAAACGCCTCAGCGTTTGCACCCTGACCAACTCCTTTTAGGAAAATAAAAACCCCAATTAGCGCCGAAAAAACACTCGACAGAAAAGCCACGATCCTTGCGCCAGCCGGCTTTGATACGACCGTCTGACAGATGGCTCCCACTAAGGGGGCCAAAATCATCGATGAAAGCATCAGCTTGGTCACGATCGCTCCTTAAAGACTCAAGGGTTTAGGCGGCTCCAGAAATGTAGCAACAGGGCTAAAGTGAATCCAACCGTAAAAAGAAAATAGACCTGAATACTGCCAGACTGAAGTAGTTGAACCGCTTTAGATGAAACTCGAAAAACTGCAAAAACACTGCGCTCCAGCAAGCCATGCAGAGCCTGATCCAAGCCACGAATCGCAAAAAGAACTCGAGTGTTTGCCGAACTCGCTTTCTCGCTGAAGTGATTTGCCACTTTGGCACTAAAACCCTGAATCTGGTAAAGCGCCTGAATGAGCCCAGAGCCCATTGCGACGAATATTCGGTCAAGGCGGTAGCCCTCTGAAGCAAGCGAAAGAGCACTGAATTGCGCGCCGGCAAGGCGAACAGAGAAGCGCGAGGCCACCAGGCTCAGCAAAAGAGCCATCCAAACCCAACAAATGGTTTCAGCCCCGGCAGCAGGCACACCACCACCGGTTCCGAAAAGCCTCTGTGACCAATTGAACCCAACCTGCTGCGCCGAATCGGTTACAAATCGATCAAACCAATGCCCCGTCCAAAGAAAAGAAAGCGAAAAGACCCAGCATAATATTAACGGAAGCCGTAAAAAGAGCCCTCTGGCCTTTCCCTCTTCAGGTGGCTCTTGATCGCTCATCCATCTGTCCGCCAGGGTCGCGCTCATTTCCAGAATGCGAATGGCTGCAAGCGTCGCTACCACCCAGGCCAAAAGAAAAAACGCAGTCGTTACAATCGATCCATCGGCAGCCAAGGTTTCCAAGAGCGCGGCGCCAGAGACCAGCCCAGGCCCACCAAAAAGAGCCAGCACCAGCAGAGCCGCAACGGGACGCTGCCATGAATCGCGCCCGCGAGCACCTGTGATGAGAGGCTGAATCCACACGGCAAAGACCGTCCAGACTAATTGGGTTGTTAAGAAAAAGGTCGCACCCACTCGGGCACCAGCAACTAAAAGCACCCCAAACGCCAGTGCCATCGCGGCGCCAGTCAGTGATCCAAAAGCCTCCTGAACCTCATCTTCGGCGAGCGCAGCGAGTGCCGTCAATAATGCCAAGATCGCCACCAACTGAGGGATGACCTCTGCACCAAAAAAGACTTTTGCCTCAGCTAACCGATAGAGGATCGCGAAGCTTGCCCATCGCGACGGGTTAAAAACTAAAAGCTGGGCTGCAGGAGTCACCAAACCATGGGTAGGCCTAGCTCCTGAAATAAAACGCGAGGGAAAAATAGAAAACTGCAGCGCGCATCCTATTGCAATCAAAGTGAGCCCCGCAAGATCCAGAGAGGCCGCTGACAGCTCAGACCAATTCAACGAGGAGCCCTTCAAAAAACACGTGCTGGCCCCCACCACCACCAGCGCCATCGAAAGACCACGCTCTCTCACAAAGGCCAAAGCAGCATGACTGCTCAGATCAGACTTCTCAACGGCTCGATGAGACAACCGGGAAAGAATGAGCCATCCTGAAACTCCCGCCAGGACCTGCCCCATGATGGCAACCCAGAGAGAGGACGAAAACCACGCTAAGCTAAGTCCAGCCAAGCCCAGGGCGACCGGCGATTGAATCTCCCAAAACAACGCTGTCTTTTGCGCCACTAAGGATCCAAAAATTCGCGGTGAAGCAAACAGCGTATAAACTTGAGCCAAACCACAGAGACCTACAACTGCAACTGACAATGCAGTCAGCCTAAAGCCGATCTGGGCTGAATACTGTCCTGTCACTAACGAGAAAAACTCAGTAGACCAACTGACATCTCCAGAAATGGTCGTGAGCTCGAAAAGAGCTGTCCCCAGAAAAACAAAGAACAACCCCCAAACTAAACCGCATAACCAGGACAAATGACGGTTTTGATCTGACGCCCTCGCACGAATTGCTTGAGATAAAACCAGGGTCGCCGCGGTAAAAATTCCCAGAATCCAAAGGTATGCTTCACTCGCCATGTTTATCTCCTGTTGGAGGTGAGATCCTTCATGGTCAAAGTCTCGCGTTGATAGTGAAGTCTTGCGAGATAGGCCAACGCCGCCAAAGCCTGCACCTGAAACACCACCATCAACACCAGGCTCGCATCATGGGCTCGACCCGAAGCCTGACTGTTCCCCGACAAGATTCCTTCACCTGCCGAATAGACGAGGATCAGCAGACCAGCTACCGACATCACCTGAATACTTAACAGAGCGCCGAAAACATTCTTCTGAACCAGTAGTCCA
>JBDLQW010000066.1:0-12342 GCA_039800365.1 Pseudomonadota bacterium | reverse complement strand
GCTTCGCCCGCTCTTGTCCAATCACGTAATCATCGAGAATCGTTTTGATCTCAGAGGGCTTCGGAATTTTCTCTGAAGAGCGAGTCGCACCTTCTTTTTGCCCTTCTTCGGCGATGATATCATTACAAAGCTCGATACACTCGTCGCAGATGTACACTGTTGGACCAGCGATCAGCTTCTTGACCTCACGCTGATTTTTTCCACAGAAAGAGCAACAGAGATTTCCGAATCCATCGCCGTATTTCTTACTATCCATGGTCAGCCCCCCCTCTTTTGGATCACTTGATCAATCAAGCCGTACTCGCAGGCCTCTTTGGCGCTGAGATAATTATCGCGATCGGTATCCTTGATGATTCGATCCATGGGTTGACCCGTGTGATGCACCAAAATCTGGCTCAAACGCTCCTTGAGATACAAAATCTCTCGGGCTTGAATCTCAATATCGGAAGCTTGTCCGCGAGCCCCACCCAAGGGTTGATGAATCATGATGCGGCTATGAGGAAGGCTGTGGCGCTTTCCTTTCGCTCCAGCAGTCAACAGCAACGCGCCCATGCTTGCGGCAAGCCCCACGCAATAAGTGGCGACGTCGCACTTGATGAACTGCATGATGTCGTAAATTCCAAGGCCTGCTGTGACAGAGCCCCCCGGAGAATTGATGTACAGATGAATATCCTTATCTGGATCTGACGATTCCAAGAACATCATCTGGGCCATCAACAGGTTTGCCACCGTATCGTTCACTTCTGTTCCCAGAAATACGATCCGATCGAGAAGAAGACGGGAGTAAATGTCGTATTGACGCTCACCCCGAGCAGTCTGCTCGATGACAATGGGATTTGGAATATACCCTTCGGCCAAAGGGCTCTCGAGCGAGAACCCCACTGCTTCTGGTTGCACCAATCGAGAAGGAACTTTTTTTGTCGTCGAAATGATCATGGGCTCTCTGCACCTCACGCAGAGTATACACATCTCTAATTTTTAATGCGCTGAGCTATTTTCAAGAAGATCCAGCAGACCGGTCAAGCCTCTGTCACATCAGTTGATCCGTTGGATTCCTTGGACATCATATCGGCATGAATCGATTCTAAATAAACAAGCATCGACGCTCTTAAGTCGTCTAATGACAAAGAGGAGAGATCTTGCTCGGAAGCCGCTACGTTTTTTCCGAGCGACAAAATATCTACAAGTTCAGATCTCAGCGAGCTGTCCGGCAGACCGGTCAGCGCCGTTAGTGATCGAACAAGATCATCGCCGTGCATCGGCAGTGCGCCTGATGAGTCTGCTTCAGAACCCGCGTTTTCATTTTTCTGGGAGACGTCCATTTCCCCTCCACCTGGCTCGAGTATAGGAACCGGAAATTCGGGACAGCAACAACTTTCCGATCGAGTCCTCAAGAATTCCCACGGCTTGGCGTCAACATCCCGACGGCAGCCAGAATCAGAGATGCCCCGATTCCCTTAGTCATCGTAAAACCCTCGTCCAGCGCCAGGATCCCCAGGAATGACCCTGCTATCGGCTGGATAAAGAGAGTTAGTGCAGCGCTCGACACATTCACCCGCTCGATAGCCAGAAGCCAATACAAGTACGTCAGGGTCGAACCCAAAGGACCAAGCCACAACAGGGCCAAAACCTTTCGAAAATCAGCCAAAAACAAACCCCCGATGGGCGGAAGCTCACTACTGATCAACAGCAGCAAATGCAGGGCCAGAAAACCCAAAAGCAGTGCAGAGCCGAAGACCCGGGTCATCGTAAAACGGCCAGCAAGGCGCCGAGCGAAGATTGAATAGGCCGCTTCACCGCAAAGCGACAGAACGAGAATGAGACTCCCTAAAATACTGGGATGCTCGAGCCATTGGCTAGCTGGAACAAATGCCAAACCCGACAAGAAACTAAATCCCATCACAGCCAAGCCAAAGGCCCCCCACTGTTTGCGGGAGAGTCGCTCGCCCAAAAAAAGCATCGCCAAAATCACGGTGACGACGGGCTCTAATGCAATCAGCAGCGCATTATCCACGGCGCCGGTGCGATGAAGCCCGTTCAATCCCACCCAAGGCGCAAAACAAAAGGCCGAAAATCCAACACCAAAAAGGAGCGCAAAATCACGAATTTTCTGGGGCCACGCGAACCATGCCGAGATTTCACGATGGCCCTTCAGTTGAACCGCAGACTTGAAAAACACGATTAAAAGAAAAAACGCTGTAGCCGAAGCGTAGCGCAACCAGGCCACCTGTTCGGGGCGGTAGGTCTCAAGCAGGATTTTCGACATCACAGGGTTCGCTGCCCAAATCACATTGCAAACGATCAAACCCAACAGAACACGAAGAGGCATGCTAAGATGTCAACCATGAGCCTCTTACCTCTTCAAGGAAAGCCTGCCCGCGACTCGTCCGTTATTATGACCGAGCTCGTTCTACCGGGTCACACCAACGCCCTGGGAACGATTTTCGGAGGCCAAGTCATGTCTTGGATCGATATCGCAGCGGCCATCGCGGCCGGTCGGCATGCCAGAAAAGTCGTCGTGACGGCTTCGATTGATGCACTTCACTTCGTGGCTCCGATTAAAGTAGGCAATGTGGTTCACATAAAAGCCATGGTGAATTTTGCGGCTAAAACGTCGATGGAAGTTGGAGTGAGGATCGACTCGGAAAACCCCGTGACCGGCGAGATCCATCACACGGCAAAGGCTTATCTGACCTTTGTCGCTCTGAACGAGCATGGAAAGCCGACCCCCGTCCCACCGGTGCTACCCGAATCGCCCGACGAAAAGAGGCGATTCGAGCAGGCTAAGCTTCGGCGTGGCTCACGAATTCAGCTTGCTGAAGTCCTGAAAAAGGAACTTGGAGAACTCTGAGCCTTTCATGAGACGATTTTACTTCTTCCGCCATGGCGAGACCGACTTCAACCGCGAGCAGCGGTTTCAGGGCCATCTGGATATTCCTCTAAATGAACAAGGACGACGACAGGCCCAAGAGCTCGCCCAGAGCCTCAAACATCTCGGAATCGAATGCCTGCTCAGCTCAGATCTTTCTCGCGCTCGTGAGACCGCTGAGATCGTAGCGAGGGGCTTGGCAGTACCGGTTTTTGAGACCTCGAACCTTCGAGAGGCTCATCTTGGCGATGCCCAAGGATTAACTACAGCAGAGATCGAATTAAAATTTGGTTCGCAGCTCGTCGAAAAATGGCGCTCACCTTTTCTTTCAGATGCCGACGTTTCCTATCCCGGAGGAGAAACGGGCAGGCAAGTATTAGAGCGAGTACTCGGCGCGATGGTGGATTTTGATCGCCCTCACCTCACCGTTGGGGTCGCCACTCATGGAGGCGTCATTCGGCGACTAGTGCGATCGCTTTTGAAGGACTCGGACCTCATGATCCCGATTCCAAACGGAATTGTTTATGCGATTGATCAAGACCTCCAGGAGTCTCACTTCACACTCGTGAGTACGATGCCCTGGAGAAAATGATCGGGCCCAACCAACTTGCCTCAGAGGGATAGCCGAGTACGCACTTCCCAGAGAAGCGGAAACGATTTCTTCACAGTCGTCGACCGCAGGTACTCGACTCCACTAGATCCGCCCGTTCCCTTTCTAAATCCGATAACCCGCTCGACCACACGCACGTGATGCTCGCGCCACAGCCCAAGATACTGATCCAGCTCAACCAGTGATTCTGTTAACAGATACAAGGGGAGATTCTGAGAGGGATGACGATAGATGGGTATCAGCGCTTGAAGGATCTGCTCGGCCACCTCATGATCGCCAGAGCGCTCCTTTGTGCAGGCATCTGGCGGAATATTAAACCCTAGATCACGAAGCAAATCGTAGTAAGTCGTTCCTAGGTCGGGGCCCTCTAAGCGGGCCTGCAAAATCGCAACAAGATCGGGACGGTTCTTGAAAAACTGAAGATAGCGAGGCTCTTTCAGGCCCGTCAAAAATTCAAGCTCACGAAATTGCATTGACTGAAAGCCACTAGCTGGGGTCAGTCGATCGCGAAATTGTAAAAAATCGGCTGGCTGCATGGTTTCAAGAATATGGATCTGCTGAACCAGCACGCGAAAAATCTCAACGCAACGATTCACGAAATGACGAGCACGAAGGATATCGCGCGATCGCATGTGCTCCATGGCTGACTCAAGTTCATGCAGGACAAGCTTGAACCAAAGCTCATAGGCCTGATGAATGATGATGAAAAGCATCTCATCATGATGAGCAGGATCGCTCTGTCGTTGTTGCAATTGCAGCAACTCAGGAACCTTCAAATAGTCATTGTAGGTCATCTCTGTAGCGCCATAAACTCGGGGTTCAGTCATCTTTACGTCCTTATCTCGCTTCTCATCACGGAAGCGGCAAAACAAAAGCCGGGATTGCCTCGGGGTCGGTGAAGATCCATTCAACCGAGGTCGGCTGACGCGCCTCGGGCATCGCAACCATCGGCTCGAGCTGATCGGCTATGGCCTGAGCAGAATTCACCACAACCCAGCCCGGAAGGGCTCGCTCAAAAGCACGTTGAATCCATGGGTAATGCGTACATCCCAAAAGAGCGACTCCACGAGCAAAGCGCCGACGGTAGTCGCCCACGTACTCCTCGACCACTTGCTCCATCACAGGGTGCTCGGTCCACCCTTCCTCAATCAAGGGCACTAGCAACGGACACGCTTGCTCAAAAACCATCAATCCGCTTTTTCGCAAAAACTCGCCATAGACTCCACTCTTGATCGTTGCTCGAGTCGCCAATACCAGGACTGGATCGATCTGACCTGAAAGCTTTCCTGCCAATCGCTGATGAGCGGCAATCGCTGATGAGACCCCAGGCTCAACTACTCCCAGCACGGGAATCGAACTCCCACAAACGGCGCGAATCTCATTTAACGCAAGACTTGATGCCGTATTACAAGCAACCACTAGAACTGAAACCCCACGATCCCGAAGCTGCGCAGCACAGTCGGTTGCCAGTCGCCTGATTTGCGCAGGCGACTTCGTTCCGTAGGGAAGATTGGCAGTATCACCTAAGTAAAGGAAGCGGACTCCGGGGAAACGCTTTCGAAGCTCCGAAAGCACGGTCATCCCCCCCACTCCAGAATCAAAAACGCCAATAATCATTTGCCCGCTGCGGGTTTTCCGATCTGCGAAAAAATCTCAGACAAATGTTCAGCCGACTCCGTCTCGATTTCTTTATGTAGCGAATTGCCATGTGCATCGATCGTCACCACCACTGGAAACGCCTCGACCTCGAGCTCCCAAATCGCCTCTGGACTGCCGAACTTCTCGAGAAGGTGCACTGCTCGCACCTTCTTAATCGTCTCAGCCAAAACCTGTGCCGCACCACCAACGGCATGCAGATACACACAACCGAACTTCTGGCACGCCAGGCGGGTCTTTTCTCCCATTCCGCCCTTACCAATCACTGCGCGAACTCCGTACTTCTCAATGATTCCCGCTTGATAGGGCTCCTCACGAATCGAGGTAGTCGGACCCGCAGCTGTGACGACCCACTGCCCCTTCTTCTTCATCACGACCGGACCACAGTGGTAGATGATTCCGTTCTGAAGGTTCACCGGAGGCTCATGGCCCTCATGAAGCCACTTATGAACAGCATCGCGCCCCGTGAAAAGAACGCCGGTTAATTCCACCATGTCACCTACTTTTAAGGCCCGAACTTTTTCTTCAGTAAACGGTGCAGAAAGCTGAATCATGAAACCTCCGGACTCAATAAAACCACTTCAAAATTTCGCCCTTGGCGCTGATTTTAGCGCCCTGACGGCGAAAGGCCCAACACATGTACGAGACACTCACGAAAAATGAAGCTGGCAGACGGTTGAGCGCCGCAATCTTCACGCCCATGAGAGTTGTTTTGCCGCCAAAACCCATCGGTCCAATGCCGAGCTGATTTGCCTCAGCGAGACACTCGTCCTCAAGTTGTGCCAAAACCGGGTTAGAGTTTTTGTCTCGCATCTTGCGCAGAAACTGCTCTTTGCTCACCAAGTAGCCCGTCGCCCGATCTCCGCCAATGGTCACACCAAGAACTCCAGGACCACATCCTTTTCCTTGAGCCTGCTGAACGGCGTCGAGGATACACTTCTTGACCCCATTGAGATCGCGCCCAGCCCCAATTCGGGCATCTGGCAAACTGTACTGCGCCCCTACGTTCTCGCAGCCTCCGCCCTTCAAGATCAGCTTCACTTCAAGATGATCCTTCTTCCAAGGCTCGAGATGCAACGCAGGCGACCCGGGACCCACGTTGGTGCCACTGTTCTGACCCGTGAGACTATCGACGCTATTTTGTCGTAAGTACCCTTTCTTCGTTGCAGCAGTCACAGCGCGACGAAGCGTCTTACCCAGCGCTTCCGCATCAAGCTTCCATGGATAATGCACATAGAACAGGATACTTCCGGTATCTTGGCAGAGTGGCTGACTCTTTTTCTTGGCCAGCTCAATGTTCTTTTGAATGATCTTGAGCGCATATTCGCCGCGAGAGTTTGCCGCCTCCTGCTCAAGCCCAGCCACGACCGCATCCACCACATCCTGGGGCAGCTCGGCAGAGGTTTTACGAATGATTTCGACGAAGGTTTCCTGCAGCTTTTTCTGGAGTTGAGGCTTCATGACAGATGTCTAACCAGGCCAGCGAATAGACGCAAGCTATTGAATGCCGCTCGAGATAGGGCAATACTCAAACGGATCATGCCTGATGAAACCCTCGCCTTAACAGCAGAAGGAGAATGGCTCGCCGATGGCGAGCCCATCGAGCATGAACTCACTAAAGCCCTGTTCAGCAAGAGCTTGACCCGACATGACGATGGAAGCTGGTGGCTTGAGGTGGGTCGCGAGCGAAAACCAGTAGAGGTTGAAGATACGGCTTACTTTGTTCGATCGTTGATCGGCACTGCAGAGCACGGTTACCGCCTTCGACTTTCAGATGGATCAGAAGAACCACTCCGACCTGAGACCCTACTCTTGATCAACGACCGACTGACCTGCCTGACAGCTGCTGGTCATGAAGCAAAATTCTTACGAGCGCCTTACGCTGAGCTTTTGATGCAAACGCTTGAGCGAACCAATGGAACTCATGAGCTTAAAATCCAGGGAATGAAGATTCCCATCGAAACTCCCGTCGCTGAGAACATTCTCTTTTTCGATGGAATCTGCGGGCTCTGCAATTCAACGGTCGACTTTCTCCTTCGGCATGACCGAACTCATCAGCTCTGCTTTGCCCCACTTCAGGGCCGCACCTCCTCGGCGCTCGTGCCCTTAGGCGACCGAAAAGATCTCGACTCGGTCATTTTCAGAACCAAAAATGGGTTTTACTGCCGCTCAGATGCCGTGCTTCGAGCCACTCTCAAACTAGGTGGCTGGTGGAAAGCGACCGCATTGTTCCTTTTGATCCCGCGCACTCTTCGAGATCCCCTGTACCAGCTCGTCGCAAAGAACCGATATCGCTGGTTTGGCAAACTCGACGCTTGCCGAATTCCTTCGAAGCAAGAACGAATGCGATTTCTTGATTAGTTCAAAAGACTTCGAAAAAAATGAGCTCGATCTTCGAACCTAAAAATTAGCCATGCCCGCCCATCAAAAACGGCTGAGACATGAAGTCGAGGTTTCGCTCGCGAGCATTGCGTTCGAAAAATTCCAAAGTCTCAGCCCAAAGCACCTCAGGGTCGCTTAGGGTAAAGAGCTTGCGCCGATACTCATGACACCCAGGAAAACCCGCAGAATACCAAGCCAGAAACTTGCGAGCATGAACCATCGCCAGCCGAGCAGGAAATGTTCCCTCCAGAAGATCGCGCTGCTCGCGCATTAAGGCCAAATAATCGTCGATTGTCGGACGCCGGGGGTTCTTCCCCAAAAAAACCGCCTCCGCTTGTTCGAAAAGAAACGGATTCCTCAACGCTGCTCGACCGATCATCACCGCATCGACGCCATAAGTTCGATAACGTCGAACAGCATCCTCAGCCGAACTCACATCGCCATTTCCAATGATCGGCAGAGCACTTTTCGCCTTCACATCTCCGATGAAGTCCCAGTCGGCATCACCGCTATACCCTTGAGCGCGCGTTCGCCCGTGAATGGCAACCCAGGCAACTCCAGCGTCCCCTGCGACTTTGACAATCTCAGCAGCATTGCGAGACTGCGCGTCCCAGCCCGTTCGAATCTTGATGGTTACAGGAATTCTAACCGAAGCCACCATCGCCTTGAGGATTTTGGACAAGCCCAGAGGATCGCGGCACATTGCCGACCCCGCCCCCTTTTTGACTACTTTCGGCACCGGGCAGCCCATGTTCAGATCGACAAAGTCGGCACCAAGGCGCTCGACATACTGGCAGGCCTTTACCAAGTGTTCCTGATCTTCACCGAAGATCTGTAGCCCAACCCGCCTTTCCTCTTCATGGAACTTGAGCAAATCGAGCGTTCTCGCGCCCGCGTACTCAATGCCGGTCGCCGAGACGAGCTCAGAAACGACCAGCGCACTTCGATGCCGACGCATCAAGCGGCGAAACGGCGAGTGGGTGATGCCCGCCATCGGCGCGAGAACAAAAGGATGGTCGATTTCAAAAGGCCCCAATCGCAACATGAAAAGACCCTCAGGACTTTAGAGCCAAGATCTCAGTGATTTCTTTGGGTGCCGCTTGGGTCAGATTCTCGAATCCCATCGGAGTGACTAAAATATCATCTTCGATTCGAATGCCAATACTTCGGTACGCCTCAGGCAGCTGAGTGTCTGAGGGCTGCGAGTAGAAGCCAGGCTCGATGGTGAAGCACATTCCGGGTTCGAGCACTCGCGGCTCGCCGTTTTTCAAATAAAGTCCCACATCGTGAACATCCATCCCCAACCAATGGCTGGTATTATGGGGGTAAAACCGACGAAATCCGAAGTTCTTCACGATTTCGTCTCGACCACCCTTCAAAATTCCCAAGCCCAAAAGTCCCTCGGTCAGCGCTTCACAAACATGGTGATGAATTTGGGGCAATCTCACTCCAGGACGAGTCATTGCGAGAGCACTCTTTTGAACGCTGAGGACCAACTCATAAAGCCGCGCTTGCGCTTCCGTAAAAGATTTTCCAACTGGGAAGGTGCGCGTGATGTCGGAAGTGTAATAATCGTACTCGCCCCCAGCATCCACCAAGAGAAGATCACCGTCTCGAAGAACTTCGTTATTCGAGCGATAATGCAAGCAAGTCGCATTTTTTCCGCCGGCCACGATGCTTCCATAGCCAACCCGCTGACAGCCGTTCTTGCGAAAAACGTAGTCTACGAGGGCTTCGACCTCGAACTCGTTCATGCCTGGGCGGACCTCTTGAATTACCGTGCGATGAGCAAGGGCCGTAATCTCACAGGCCTTACGAAGGAGCCCCACTTCTTCCTCAGACTTATAGAGCCGTAATTCTCCGATGATCTCGTTGGGATCATAAATGGGCGGAAGCGCCTTTCCGCTACGCCCCAGACTTCGCCGGTGAGCCTCTAGGCCTGTCAAAATCCGCTGGTCGGTGGGAAGGTGGCGTCCCAGGCGATAGTAAATTCGCTCTGAGCCCTTCAATAACTCGGGCAATCTCGCATCGAATTCATCGATCGGATACGCTTCGTCGGCGCCAAAAACCCGCTTCGCGCCCTCAGTGCCATACCGCTCGCCCTCCCACATCTCCTTTTCGATGTCTCGACGACGAACGAAAAGCACCATGCGATGGCGTTGCCCCACGGTTTGAGATCCAGCCGGTGCCAAGACCAGAAACGACTCGGGCTCATCAAACCCACTCAAGTACTGGAAGTTGCTTTCTTGTCGATAGGGATAATGGACATCTGGATTTCGCAAAACCTCTTCATTTGCAGCGAAAATAAAAACACTTCCAGGAGCCTTCTCCATCAGAGATTCACGGCGTTGCTTGAAATACCCAGGGGCGTGTGAGAGCAGCATAGTGTGAACAGACCTACCATGAGCAATCTCTCGGTAAAAGGCGTCGTTTTCGATCTCGACGGCACGTTGGTTGACTCTCTGGCGACCACTTTCGATGCCTTCAATCATGGGATCACCCGATGCGGGGGGCGAGCGCACTCGCCGTCGGAAATTATGGCCTATTTTGGGCCCGGAGAAGATGAGATCTTCGCTCAGATCGTAGGCCGCGAGCGAGCAGCCGAAGCGTACGCCGCCAGTCGACGTTACCTCGATGAGCATCTCCATCAGGTTCCACTTCATGAGGGAGTCGCAGGGGTTCTTGAAGAGCTTGCCAGAAGGAAACTCCCGCTCGCGATCGTCACGGGACGTAGCTGGAACACCACGGAAGTGATCCTTCGTCATCATGGACTGCTGCCGCGATTCGTGACGGTAATCGCAAACGACCACGTGCCGTTTCCCAAGCCAGCCCCTCATGGAATCCAGCTTGCCTCACAACGGCTGCAGCTGCTTCCCTCAGAAGTCCTGTACGTGGGCGACTCTGCCGTGGACATCCTCGCCTCGAAGTCTGCGGGAGCGAAAAGCGTGGCGGCCCTATGGGACCGGCTCGCCTCGAAAGCGGGGCTTGCCGCGCACGACCCTCACTATTGGGCCCATCATCCCCAGGAACTCTTACAGTGGGCTCCGGCGTGATTTCGCGAAGGCCCCTGAGACGCTACGGCCTCCTCAAACTGACCCTCACCATCGCCCTCGCCATGGTGACTGACGCCAGCCGATCGATAGCAGGGAGAAAAGCCATGATGACAAAGGAAACAGCGATTTTAGCGGGTGGTTGCTTCTGGGGAATGGAGGACATCCTGAGAAAACTTCCAGGAGTCCTGCAAACTGAAGTTGGCTATACAGGCGGCTTTACGCCGAACCCCCAATATCCGCAGGTCAAAACAGGGAAAACGGGGCATGCAGAGGCGATCCGAATCGAATTTGATCCTGGAAAGCTCTCTTACCGAGACCTACTGACCACTTTTTTTCGGATGCACAATCCCACCACCCTGAACCAACAAGGCAACGACATCGGCTCTCAATATCGCTCAGCTATTTTCTTTCTCTCAGAAGAACAACGAAGGACCGCAGAAGAAAAAAAACGTGAAGTTCAAGCCTCTGGAAAATGGAAAAACCCCATCGTCACGGAGATCGTTCCTGCAGGAGCATTCTACCCTGCGGAGGACTATCATCAAGACTACCTGGTCAAGAACCCAGGCGGATACACCTGCCATTACTTAAGAGACTGACCTCTCCACAAAGTGCAAACTCGACTTAAGCTTTGAGCACTCCCCGCTTGATTTGATCTCGTTCGATCGCCTCGAAGAGCGCGCGAAAATTTCCTTCGCCAAAGCCCCGGTTGCCTTTGCGTTGAATGAATTCAAAAAAGAAAGGGCCCACGATCTCTTCAGAGAAAATCTGAAGAAGATAACCGTGCTCTTCGCCATCGAGAAGAATACCGAGCTCTTCGAGCTCTCCCAAATCTTCAGTCACGCCCGGAACTCGCGCCGGAACCGCCTCATAATACGAGTGTGGCACCGTCAAGAACTTGAAGTCGTTACGACGCAAAGACCGTAACGAAAAGATCAAATCATCAACCAACAAGGCCAAGTGTTGAACCCCTGGACCCCTCATGCGATTCACGAATTCCTGCACTTGGCTTTCGGGCTCGGTTGCCTCATTGATCGGAACAATAATTTTTCCATCTTCCGACTGCACGACATCAGAAGTAAGCCCCGTTCTGCCCGTACGAATGTCGAAATGACGAGTGACCTTGAAACCAAAGACCTTGCGGTACCACTCGACCCAATCCTTCATCTCACCAATACCCACATTATTGGTGAGGTGGTCGATGTGGCGAATGCCAAAAGGAGAGGGGCTCTCTAATCGAGACGCCACCAAGCCCTCGTCAAAAAGTGCCGGAGCACCTGCCCTGCCAGAGCCGGTACGCTCGATGAATGCATACCGAACCGAAGCAGGCGTCCAAATCTCAGAGCGAACCACCGACCCCTCGGCGCTCTCGTAGCGCTGAGGCTCAAGCGCTGGCGTGGCGCCGTTTTTCACCGCCAGCTCAAAAGCCTTTGAAGCGTTATCGACATCGACCGCCAGAGCGCAAATGCCCTCAGCATGCTTTCGAAGAAACTTCACCGACTCTTGGCCTTCGGCAGCGCCCGACCCATCTGACTCGGTTAAAAGAATCCGTAGGAGCCCCTGGGCATAAAGAGCCGATCGAATGCCCCTCTTTGGTAAATGCCTTTCGCCCACTTTTTCAAAACCCATGCGCTCGTAAACCCGAGCATGGGGTGCGATGGCCTCTACGATAAATTCAACATGATCGAATCCCTGATTTTGAATCTTCAATGGAATCTCCTTAGCGGTCTTCAGGCCGCCCTACTGAAGCGTGGCTCGCTCGGTCAGAGCTGGTG
>JBDLQW010000065.1:0-29367 GCA_039800365.1 Pseudomonadota bacterium | reverse complement strand
TGCTGCTCAAATCGATGGGCTGGCTTCTCGACTCCTCGAGTCCGCTTCACATTCAGCCGAGCTTAAGCCCGGGGCTCATTCGCTGGCTTTGGCATTTTCTGCGGGCCATGAACCGTGCTCAGATGCTGCGCTCGATTGAAGTGCTGACAGATCTCTCGAAAATCAGCGTCTCGGCTTATGCAGCGCTTGCCGAGAATTCAAAAACCCATGCTCTTCAGTTTCAGAAAAAAGGGCTCTTGATGGTAAGCGCCACCGAGGCTGGGGTACGCGCCGCAATTGCCGAAATGGACCTCATGGCCAAGCGAGACATTCCTGGTCAAGCGATGTCCAGAGATCAGGTTCTGGCTTTCGAGCCCACGCTACGCTCTCAAATTCAGGGAGGCGTCTATTTTCCCGAAGAGGCTCAGCTTGACCCCTACCTGACGTCGCTAGCTCTTGCAGAATCATTCGAAGCCGCAGGTGGCACCATCATCTCGAATGCGGAAGCCTATGATTTTGTGGCGTCTCAAGGTCGCATCTCTGAAGTTCACACGACGCAAGGGGCGTTTTCGGCAGACCTCGTTCTTCTGGCAACCGGCTCATGGTCTCCCGAGCTTGCCCGCAAATTGAAAATTCGAATTCCGATTCGAGGTGGCAAAGGCTACTCGATGACGCTTCGAGGGGTTTCAAAAAAACCCAGCCGATCGATCATGATCGTCGACCGTAAAATTGCCGTCACTCCATTCACTGATCGTCTTCGCGTGGCGGGAACCCTCGAGCTTGTCGACCAAGACTTCAGCATCTCCGTTTCTCGACTCAACGCCATTCATCAAGGCACTCACGAGTACCTCGACTTAGGCGTCGAAAAAGCCGATCAAACGCAGATTCTCGCTGCTGGATCAGCCCCGGTGGCCCAAGACATCTGGAGAGGCCTCCGCCCCTGCACCCCCGACGGAGTGCCGCTCATCGGATTCTCCAAGCACCTCTCGAACCTTTTTTACTGCACGGGACATCAAATGCTGGGGCTTCAAACAGCGCCGGGATCTGCCCGTCTGGCAGCTGACCTGATTCTCGGTCGATCGCCATGCACCAAGACGGAACCCTTCGCACCTGCACGTTTTGAATAAAAAAAGCCGCCCTCCCCAGGATAAAACTCCCCAGGGAGGGCGGCTCGTTTCATTTTGCTTAATAGCGATAGGTATCGGTCTTATAGGGCCCCTCGACGGGAACACCGATGTACTTCGCCTGCTGCTCGGTCAAACGCGTTAGCTGCGCGTTCAGCTTTTTCAGCTGAAGGCGCGCAACTTTCTCATCGAGATGCTTGGGCAACGTGTGCACGCCCAAGGGGTACTTCGACGCTTGAGAAAACAGTTCGATCTGAGCAATCGTTTGATTCGCAAACGACGACGACATCACGTAACTCGGATGTCCGGTGGCGCAACCCAGATTCACAAGCCTTCCCTTTGCCAGCAAGATTAAGCGCTTACCATTCGGGAAAATCACGTGATCAACCTGAGGCTTGATCTCTTCCCAACGATATTTCTCGAGCGAAGCGACGTCGATCTCGTTATCAAAATGCCCGATGTTGCAGACAATTGCCTGATCCTTCATCGCAGCCATGTGCTCGTGAGTAATGACGTTGTAATTGCCGGTTGCCGTCACGAAGATATCTGCTTGGCTTGCAGCTTCATCCATCGTCACCACGCGATAGCCTTCCATCGCCGCCTGCAGTGCGCAGATCGGGTCGATCTCAGTCACCCACACCTGTGCCGAAAGCGCACGCAGCGCTTGCGCTGATCCCTTGCCGACATCGCCATATCCGGCCACGACAGCCACTTTTCCGGCAATCATCACATCGGTAGCGCGCTTGATTCCATCCACCAAAGACTCACGGCAACCATAAAGATTGTCGAACTTCGACTTGGTCACTGAATCATTGACGTTGATGGCAGGAAACTTCAGCTCTCCGCGAGCGAACATCTGCTGTAAACGATGCACGCCAGTGGTCGTCTCTTCAGTGACTCCGCGAATCTGAGCGATGCGCTTCGAATACCAATTCGGGTGGGTCTTCAGCTTCTCGCGAATTGCGGCAAACAGAACGCGCTCTTCTTCAGATCCAGGAGAACTCAAAACGGCAAGATTGGTTTCAGCCCGAGTGCCCAGATGCAAAAGCAAGGTCGCGTCGCCGCCATCATCGAGGATCATGTTGCTGAACCCGCCATCAGCCCACTCGAAAATGCGATGCGTGTAATCCCAATACTCCTCGAGGGTTTCACCCTTCTTGGCGAAAACGGGAATTCCAGATGCAGCAATCGCAGCTGCAGCGTGATCTTGAGTCGAAAAAATATTGCATGAAGCCCAACGCACTTCCGCACCCAAGGCACGAAGCGTCTCGATCAAAACCGCTGTTTGAATGGTCATGTGCAAGGAGCCCGTGATTCGCGCACCTTGAAGTGGCTTTTTCTGGGCAAACTCTTCTCGAATCGCCATCAAGCCCGGCATTTCGGTCTCGGCGATTCGGATCTCCCGACGCCCCCAATCTGCTAAACCCATATCCGCAACGACGTAATCCTTGGACATAGCCATGGAACCTTGCTCCTTTTTTTCTCAGACAAGTTCTGGGTCGAAGAACGGCTGCTTCGAAATCACCCTTGCTGAGACTTCGGAATTTGCTCCGAAGATTTCGTGGGTGAGCGCCGTTGAAACCAAAGGGCCCAAGCCTGGGGCGACAACACGCCTCGCAACGCTCCTTGGGCACTTCTTCATGTTTACCCGAAAAAAATCGAAAAATCACTCCGAAGACGGATTTTTCTCGATTGTAAACTTCCTCATCAAAAGAGAAGCCACTGGGTTTTCGATCTTTCGGGAAGCAGACACCAAAAAGATTTCCTCAAAAACCCCCTGAAGCTTGCCAATCAAGTGCAACTCGCCCTGATCGATGTACTCGCGCACCGCAAACTCGGGCATCACGGTCAACCCCACCTCTCGAAGCGCCAAGAGCTTCTGAACCATCACATCCTGAGCCTCGACTACGCATTGCCCCTGAATCCCGTGGCGCTTGCAATAATGCTCAAACTCATGACGAACCAAACTATCGCCTGTCGGAAGTACCAGGGGCTGACCATGAAGCGACTGGGGAAAGTTCTGCGCGAGTTTCTTGAATCGAGGACCGCCGACAACCCACGGGGTAATTCGGGCGATTCGCTTCGTGAAAACCTTTCCGGGGTCGGCAGTGGGAAATCGATTGGTCAGCATCAAATCAATCCGATGATCCAGGAGCTGCTCCAGAAGCACCGCTGGCTTACCTTCAACCACCGAAAGGGAGCAGTCTCGTGATCGAATCGCCATCTCAACTAAATTAATGATTAAATGCTTTGGGATCGTATCGAGCGCCCCAATTTGCAAATGATGCTTCTCGGAAGTAGGGCGATCAAAGAGGGTCTCCACCATCTCTCCGCCTAAGCGAAAGATTTCCTTGGCGTAAGCTAAGACGATCTTTCCGCGCTCATTCGGCTTCAGCGAACGGTGCGCACGTTCGAAGAGCGGAAACCCCAAATGATCTTCGAATTGCTTCATCTGAATCGAAAGGGCCGACTGGCCGATTCCAAGAACTTTAGCCGCTCGAGTCAGCCCCCCTTCGGTAACCACGACGAAAAAACAGTATAAGTGGTGGTAGTTCACCCAAAGGACACGACCCTCGACAGTGATCTTCATGTTTTGATTTTAGCAAAGTTCAGATGAAATCTTTTGAAATTTATTAACCCGCCGACTTCCCTCATTCTGGGGTCTATGAAAAACCACGAGAATTTGAAAGCGACAGCCCCCGTGACACAGACAGAACCCCAGCAGGCTTTAGAGCGCCTTCGCGAAGGCAATCGCCGCTTCACTTCAGGAGTACGTTCAGTAGAACCCCTGCTTGCGCACCTCAAGATGCGGGAACTGGCCGAAAAAGGGCAAAAACCCTTTGCCATTATCCTGACATGCTCTGACTCTCGAAGCCCTGTTGAGCTGATCTTTGATCAGGGCCTGGGCGACCTCTTCGTCGTCAGGGTTGCCGGAAACGTCGTTGCTCCAAGCCTCCTGGCAAGCATGGAATTTGCTGTCGCCAACTTCGGCTCCTCGGCCATCCTGGTTCTGGGCCATAGCCTGTGCGGAGCCGTAAAAGCCACGATTCAGCACACTCAAAACCCCACGCAACCCCTGCCTTCACCTCACCTCGAAGAACTGGTCTCTCGAATTCGCCCCGCGGTAGAATTCACTCAAGCAGAACGAGATATTCAAGCCGACGACTTTCTTCACCAAGCAACCTTGGCCAATATTCAGAGAAGCAAGAAGCTGATCTTAGAGCAAAGTCGCATCATTCGAGAAAAAGTAGAAAGTGGCGAGCTTGCTCTCGAAGGCGCGCTCCTCGATATCTCCAGCGGACAAGTCAAATTCCTGGGATAAAGCGGACCCTAAGGGCCGAGGGCAACCAAGACGGATTCTCCCCGCCCTCGGCCTCCCCCTCGGATCTGCGACCCCCTGAGGGCCGCAAGTCATGCGAGAGAGTCGAGGTACTCTCGGTAGCTTCCCTCATAAACTCGCATCTCACCGCGATCGAGCTCGAAAACCCGAGTCGCTAAGCGTTTCAGAAAATGCCGATCGTGGCTGACCAGCATCACGGTGCCATCAAATCGACCTAGGGCCTCGAGCAGCATCTCGCGTGAGCGAATGTCTAAATGGTTGGTCGGCTCGTCTAGAATCAGAAGATTATGGGGCTTAGCGAGCAAGGTTGCGAGCACCACTCGACTCTTCTCGCCACCTGAAAGCACCCCGATCTTCTTGTAAACATCGTCACCGCTAAAAAGAAACGCCCCGAGCAGGTTTCTAACAAAACCAATCGTTGCCTCTGGAATCCGATCATGGATTTCATCGAAAATCGTCTTCTGGGGATTCAGCACTTCAAGCGAGTGCTGGCTGAAATACCCCACAGCAATTCCAGCCCCGAGCGTCAGCGTGCCCTGAGTGGGATCGGCAGATCCGGCGATCATTTTCAAAAACGTCGACTTTCCGGCCCCGTTCACTCCTACTACCGCCACTTTATCTTGGCGTTTCACCAAGCCGCTCGCGTTCGAGAACACAATCTTTTCGCTGCCATCCTCTCGAGGCCAGACTTTCCCCACCCCTGCAAAGCGAACCACGTCGTTTCCTCCACGCGGTGGAACCGGAAATTCAAACTGAATCGCCTTCTCTTCAGCAGGAATCTCGATGCGATCGATCTTCTCGAGCTTTTTCACTCGAGACTGAACTTGAGCAGCGTGCGATGCTCGCGCTGCGAAGCGAGCAATGAACTCTTCTTCTTTCGCTAACATATCGGCTTGTTTCTTAGCCGCAGCCAGGAGCTGCTCTTTTCGAATGTCGCGCTCGCGCTCGTAGAAGTCATAGTTGCCCGAATAGGAGGTGATCGCCTGCTGCGCCACTTCCACGATTCGAGAAACGATTCGATTCATGAACTCGCGGTCATGCGAGGTCATGAGCAGCGCTCCTTTGTAGTTTCTCAGCCATTCCTCAAGCCAGACAATCGACTCAAGATCGAGGTGGTTGGTGGGCTCGTCAGCTAAAAGCACATCAGGCTGCAGTACTAAGATCTTGGCCAGGGCGATTCGCATTTTCCAGCCACCGCTAAAGGCTTCTACGGGCTTAGCGTGATCTTCAGGCGAAATTCCCAAACCTGTCAGGATTTCCTTGGCGCGCGACTCTAAATCATAGCCCCCTCGGCTCTCGAACTCGAGCTGCACTTCACCAAAGCGCTCGAGAATCTTTTCCATTTCAGAACCGTCACCGGGATCTTCGGCCAACTGACCCAGGCGCTTCTCAATCGCATGAAGCTCTTCAGCGAGAGTGGCAACCCGCCCTGCCCCTGACATCACTTCTTCGAGTGCGGTGCGCCCTCGCATCTCGCCGACGTCCTGAGAGAAATAACCAACAACCCAGCTGTCAGGCTTGCTGATGGTGCCCGAATCGTAACCCTCTTCGCCGACGATCACTCGAAAAATCGAGGTCTTGCCGGCGCCATTAGCCCCGACGAGGCCAATCTTTTCGCCAGGCTTGATCTGCAAGCTCGCATTTTTATAAAGGACCTTCGAACCATACTGTTTATTGAGCTGAGAAATCGCAATCATGGAGACCCTGCTCTAAGCGAAAGAGAAAAGTTTTTCCAGCCATCAGGTCGACAAAGCGCAAGTCTCGCCCTAAGCTCAGCGTTACGATGAACCTGAAACATCTGACCGACTTGAACCATTTTCTCTCGACGACCATTTTCGATACCGATCCTGGGACCGAGCAACAGACCGTCCAGGCACATCTTAAAAGCGCGTCTGAAGCAGCGAAAACGCGATTGATTCAGCAGCTGAAAGAAGCCCTCTCGCAGAACGATTTTTCAGTTGAGGAGCTAGGTACGGTCTCGAATCGGTGGTTTGCGGAGGAAACCGAGGCCCGTCAATGGCTAAGAGAGCTGCTCGGGTTCCTCGAGTCGAGCGATGTTCCCGAAAAGTCGGCCTCCACTCGATCACCGGTTCTGGATGCCAACGGCGCTGAGCTTCAAGAAGGAGACTCAGTGCTCACGATCAAAGACCTGAAAGTTAAAGGCGGCACGAGCGACTTGAAGCGCGGCACGCTGATCAAAAAAATTCACCTGGGAGAAGACCCCGAAGTGATCGAATGCCGGGTGGATGGCAGCACCTTGGTGCTGAAGACCTGTTTTCTTAAGAAAGCTTGACTTTCAAACGCCTGAAATGAGGTCAACCCTCTAAAGGAGCCTGAGGTCCGGGAACAATCCCTTCTAAATCCGGATCAATTCCAGCAGCGATTTGCCGCTCTCGGTCTTTGCGTTGTTCATCACGAGCGGCTTTTTTCTCTTCTTTGTTCCGGTGATGCTCGTCACGAGCACGCTCGCGATTTCGTTTTGCCTGAGTCAACTTGCTCGCCTTCGCCACGACCGCCTCCGAGCTCTACGCCTGTTCGCGCACGCCAAAAAAGAGAAGGAAGGACTGCACGAGCAGCACCTTCCTTCTCGAGTCACTAAGAAAGCTTGAAATTAGTACCGATTGCCCCGTCCGCCGGAGAAACCTCCGCGGTCACGTGCACCGCCGCCGAATCCTCCGCGGCTCCCGCCTTCACGAGGAACCATCGGCTTGGCTTCGTTGACGGTCATTGCTCGACCGTCATAGTCCGCACCATGAAATTTTGCGATCGCCTCAGCGGCTTCCGCGTCGGACGCCATCTCAACAAACCCGAAACCCTTGCTACGTCCAGAATCGCGATCCGTGATGATCTTGACGGACTCAACCGTGCCACACTGGGCGAATGCATCAGAAATGGCTTGTTCAGTTGCAGAATAAGGCAGGTTGCCGACATACAGTTTTTTACCCATAAACCCTCCAAAAGGTGCTGGGAGCAACTCCAGAGGATAGGGGCACCATGCCCGAAGACTCGAAAGAAGCAATTCAACTCACGCCGGGGTACCTACCACAGCTCCCTCAAATCACCTAAGAGTATTCCCCCTGCCCGCAATAAACCAATGCACCGAGTACAGCTCCACTTGCCTTAAGTGCTTAAAAAACAGCCAAGGCACTTGATCCTCGGAATGCTCGATCTGAAAACCCGCTTGCTCGTAAAGCCACTCGACGGCGCGAGCCGAGTCCACTAAAGGCCTGGGCACTCGGGCACGCAGAGCCCGAGCAACGCCTTCGTGCCAAATGTAGGGGCCGCTTTGGATGACTTTGCCGCTAGAACTCACCAGTCGGGCCTGAAGACGCGGAAGCACTTCAGGATCCTCCAGCATATCGATCGCGTTCAAGGCGATCGAAAGATTCCAAGCCCCCGATGCTAAGCCGGCCCCTTCAATGTCCGTCACCACAAAGTCAGAGGCCGTTGCAGGCTGGTTGGCTCTCGCAATCGGAATGTCTCGCGACACCGGTCCGTGAAGAAGGTCCTCTGGAAAGCGAAGGCGCCCCCGATACGCGCACCCCAGCGCCAAATGTCGAGCAATCGCGATACTGGCAAACGAGCTATCAGCCCCGAGATAGCTTCTTGCGGTCGGGCGAAGTCGAGGCTCAAGCCCCCCTACTCCGCACCCTAGCTCCACCACGTTCCATCCTTCTTCGGGAGAAGTGAGCTGCTCGATTCCTCGTTGAATTCGAGATAGGGGGCCCTGATCCCAGAAGCGGCGAATCAGCTCGTCGATTTCAGGGCTAAACGCCCCTGAGCGCCCTTGCCACCACGATAGCCCCCCCGTTGTGCTGAAGTAATGATTCATCACATAAAGAGCGGTCACGCGTTCCGCCTCAAGATCCTCCTCGATATGCTCCGAAACGAGTTCATCGCGCGCCTCTGCGAACTCTCTACGCCAGGCCTTGGGAATCTGCTCGTCAGGAACGCAGGCCGAAACCCCCTTCACGTGAGCTAAAACATACTGACGAGGATCCTCCACCAAAACGGCCACGCCCTCGAGAATGGGATAGCGCTTTCGGCACCGAGTGCACTCGATGGTCCCACTACGAAGGTCTGCGCCATGCTCTTCGTTGCTTTGAAGAATTGCCAACCCCCCTTCGCAACGGGATCGGGGACAACGAAGCTTCTCGAGCGTAGAGGGGAACATAGGGGAAGGCTAGCACGGCTGGCTCACTTGAGATAAGGCCTCACCGCATGAACCCTCAAAACGTCTTGATTGTGGGGGCCGGTGGAGCCGGCATGATGTGCGCAATCGAAGCAGGAAAGCGCGGCCGCACCACCCTGCTCATCGATCATGCCTCGAAGCTGGGAGGAAAAATCCTAATCTCGGGTGGAGGTCGCTGCAATTTCACGAACTTGGGCGCTGGACCCGCAAATTACGTCTCGAAAAACGAGCATTTCTGCAAATCAGCGCTCTCGCGTTTTCCTCCGGCAAAATTCATCGAAATGGTCGAACGCCACGGAATCGCCTACCACGAGAAAAAACTCGGTCAGCAGTTCTGCGACCACTCAGCCCAAGACATCGTTGAGATGCTTCGCACCGAATGCCAGTGGGCAGGCGCTGAGCTCGCGATGAACACGAAAATCGAGCGAATCGAAAGACTTCCAGAGTCAGCTGCTCCCCTTCGGTTTCGCGTTGGGATCTCGCGCGGCGGAGCCTCGCAAAGCATCGAGTGCGAGTCGCTGGTCATCGCCACGGGCGGACTGTCGATTCCAAAAATCGGCGCCACGGGCCTTGGCTATGAGATTGCCACTCAATTCGGACTCAAGCTCGTCGAGCGCGCTCCAGCGCTAGATGGCTTCACGTTCTCTGAATCAGACGCCGCTAGCTTTCAGGCGCTTGCCGGGCTTTCGATTGAGGTCGTGATTCGCTGTCGCCAGAAGTCCTTTCGCGAGAATATTCTTTTTACCCATGCCGGATTGAGCGGCCCCGCAGCCCTTCAAGCGTCGTTGCATTGGTATCCCGGAGATCAAGTCATCGTAGATCTCCTGCCCGAACACGACCCTTTTGATTTGTTTCTTGAGAAAAAACGCGCCGGAAATCGTGGACAGGTAAAGAACTTGCTCGGTGAGCTTCTTCCTGCCCGGTTTGCAGAAAAATTTTGCGCCCTGCATTTTGCCTCGGAGCTGCCCTTGCCTCAAGTGTCTGAGAAAGCACTCGAACAGTTTTGCTTGATGCTCAAGAACTGGAGCTTCATCCCCTCAGGAACCGTGGGCTATTCGAAAGCCGAAGTCACCAGAGGTGGCGTGAACACCGATGAGCTCTCTTCAAAGACCCTGGAAGCCAAACAAGTTCCGGGCCTGCATTTCATCGGCGAAGTCGTTGATGTCACCGGCTGGTTAGGAGGCTACAACTTCCAGTGGGCGTGGGCCTCGGGATGGGCGGCCGGACAAGTGGTCTAAAAAAATGGGCTCGATTCCTCACCCATGCCCGCAGTACACTTCTCGAGCATGACGGCTCTTGAATCCGATGAAATCGTTTTAGCCTTCAATGACTACCGCGCCGTGGTTTCTGCTTTTGGCGCGTCGCTACGCCGGTTTTGGCGTGAGTCTTCTGGCGAGATCACTCCCATCTTGTGGGGGTATTCTCATCGAGACGAAAAAAAGGGCGGTCAAGGCGACGTCCTGATGCCATTCGCCGGAAGGATTCCGGGTGGAACCTATTCTTTCGAAGGCAATTCCTACACTCTTGAGCGAAACGACAAGGAAGGACCCAATGCCATTCATGGATTTGTTCGAACGCGCAGTTGGTCGAGTCGATCCAGCAACGCGGCTGCCTCATTTCGATTGAGGCTTGCTGAAGCCGAGATGGCAGCTCGAGGCTACCCCTTTTCTTTAGATCTTGGCGTGAGCTACGAGCTCAGTTCGCAAGGGCTTTCTTGCCGGTTCTCGATTCAAAACATCGGCGCTCGCCCCGCGCCTGTGAGTGCTGGTTTTCACCCCTACTTCCAGACTTCAGGATTCACCATTAATGAGGCTAGCCTTCGCCTTCCTGCACGCGAAGTGCTGGAGTTCGCTCCGGGCTTTCTACCGACAGGAAAAATCCTCGCGCTGGATCAACTGCCCGAGCTCAATTTTATCCGCACTCGATCGATTGGAGCTACAGTCCTCAATCATTGCTTTCGTTCTTTAGAGCGTGATGAACACGGATGGGCACGGGCCGAACTTCGAGATCCAGCCTCAGAAAGCTTGACCACGATTCGAATGAGCCCCGAGTTCGATTACTTGGTCGTCTATACTGGCGAAGCCCTGGGCGATGATGCCCGCCGCGCAATTGCCATCGAGCCCATGACTGCTGGAACCGATGCTTTTAATCGTCCCCAATGGGGATTGAAGGTCTTGAATCCGGGAGAGTATTTCGGGGGAACCTGGAGCGTTTCAAACCAAGTGCTCACGCCCGATGCAGAGCTAACGGATTGATCATGACGACGCTTGAGGTTTTCTTCGAAGACCCCCACCTGATCGTTTTAAACAAACCCTCCGGACTCCTGTCTCAAGGCGAACATACTGGAGATGAGAATCTCGTCGACTTGCTTCGTGATCGCTTTAAGCGCCATTACGTCGGTTTGGTGCACCGACTCGATCGCAATACCTCGGGGTTGATGGTGGTTGCCAAACGCAGCAAAGCAGCCGAGCGTCTGACCCGAGCGCTTCAAAATGGCGAACTTCACCGCGACTACTTAGCATGGCTTGAGGGAAAGCTTTCGCCCCTAGAGGTTTCACAACACTGGAAAGATTGGCTTTTGCGCGATGAAAAAACCCAGCTCACTCGAATCGCTCGGCCGGGCGCCGCGCAAGCCCCTGGCAGAGCGCAGACCTCAAGCGGAGCGCGAGCTCCAAGCAATGCACAAGCCCCAAACCATCCACAAGCGAAAGAAGCGTTGCTCGAAGTCCGCCCCTTAAGCCATGGCTCGCGCCAAGGGCAGACGATCACGCTTTGTGAATTCACGCTCGAAACGGGACGCACTCATCAAATTCGCGCTCAAAGCGCTTCGCGCGGACATCCCCTGCTGGGCGATCGCAAATACGGCGCCCAGCTCGCATTTCAGCGCCTCGCCCTGCACTCACATCGGCTCTCTTTTCCTCATCCGATGAGCCAAGAGCGACTGAGCTTTCAATGCCCCCTTCCTCAAGAGCTTCAGCTGCATTCGAAGAGTGGTCAGAGCTCCGGCTGATCTGCAGTAAAAACGAGCGGCAACGTCACCTGACTTCCTGCTGCCCGAAGTGAAAATCGCCACAGGCTCAGCTCGCGCATGATGGCAGTCATTAATTCACGAGGGGCCGAAGCTTCACCCTGCTTCACCCTTAAAGTCTGAGTCACGAGCGTTAAGCCCCCCACCTGCCCACGCCGATCGATTCGAAACCGAACGCTCATCATTCCCTGCAGCAAGGTCTCTTTTGAAATCCAGCGATCGAGATTCGAGACGAGCTCTTCGATTTTCTCAGAAAGCTCTGAGCCCTTGAGTGGCCCCTCGATGAAAGGACGAGGATTCACAAACCAGCCGTGAATGACCAGGCGTCCTTGCCGGACGTCGTTGGGACCCGAAACCCGGCGCACGCCATGGGGAATCCGGGGATCAAAAACGACGAGCCGATTCATTTCAGGAGCGATCGACTCGATCACTTCGCGCTCCTCCATTCCTCCCCCCAGATCGGCAGCTTTCCAGAAATCGAGAACTTCCTCGCGCAAGAGCACGGTTTCTCCCCCCTGAAACGCCCGCTCGGCCCAAGGCGTGAGAGAAAAAACAAACGACCAGGGCCCGTGGGGCAGGTCGGCATGAAAAAGCTGTTCGCAGCCATCAACGTAACAACTCATCCAAGGCGGTGAGATATCGTGACAGCCCAGGTTACGCCGCCCCCAAAGCACCAGCTCTCGATGCAAGCGTTCATAAAGGGGCTTGGGGAAAAAATGATACGCGGGAGTTCGAAGCAGGCGATATTGGCCAGGAACCTGCCAATAATCCCAACAAAACCGGCGAGGATCCGCGCCGCGAGGATCTTCAAAAACGTCGTCGAAATAGCGTCTTAAGCGTTTGGCATCTCGAAAAAAACCATCCACCGTAAAACAGCGATCGGGCTTTTCAGGAAGACTTTCAGAGCGTTTTCGAGCCACTTACGACCTCATTCGGTAATCTGCCGCTGCGAGGGGATCAAGGTTGCGCAAAGCGCTTTTTGATATAGCGGATCACCCCACCTAAGACGGGGACACGCTCATAAATAAACTCACCCATATCAAAATAATCGCGATGATAGAGGGCCTGCCCCGTTTGGGGGTCAAAACGAAAGTGAGAGTTTCCAAGAACCCGGATTTCACGTCCTCCCTCTAAACCCTTGGCCCGCAGCACCATCGTCCAAAAAGCCACCTGCTCATCGCCTTGTACCACTTGACTCGAGAACTCAAAACGAATGCTCTCCACGTTCCGATAAAGGTTCTCGTAGTACGCGCGCACTCCTGCGCGTCCGTGAATATCCACAACAGGATCTAAAAAGTGGGTGTTCTCAGCATAAAAATCATCTACCAGATGCATGGTTTTCTGATTCAGCTGATTAAAAAACTCCTCAACACTGGGCGCACGCTTCATTGAACTCTCCTGGGCATCTGCCCACACCAGAGGGAGGCCCAGAGGGCTACCCCCACTTCCTACTCCGTACGCCCCCAGCAACAGTCCAGCAAATGCCAGCATCCAGCCGTGACGCGATCGCCCCGAGACTCTCGCTACTCGTTTCGCCTCTCGAGTTCGTAAAGATTTCATGCTCCTATGGTTTCATGCCTCTGATCGTTCTCGCAAGTCCTGTTCCTCGAAGTTCTCTGCTGGTGCGAACGCTAGGGATTTTATTTTTCCTACTGGCTTGGGGAACAAGCTCGCGGGCTCAAGACCAGCGCTCGCAATCGTCGGTGTCTGTTCCTCAAAAAATCAAAATCATCGCCCTCGGAGACTCGCTGACCGAAGGCTATGGGGTTGCGCTTCAAGACGCCTACCCGGCGATACTTGAACGGCTACTGCATCAACGATTCGCTCGTGATTTGAAGATCGAAGTCCAGAACGCAGGAATTGGCGGCTCAACCTCGGCATCAGGAGCAGCGCGCCTGCGCTGGCACCTTCGAGCCAAGCCCGACCTGTTGCTGCTGGCGCTAGGAGCCAATGACATGCTTCGAGGCGCTGCACCTGCAAGCACTGAAGCGAATTTGCGGAAAACGCTCATGATCGCCAAGGAAAATCACCTGCCCGTGATTCTGGCAGGAATGCGAGTACCCCCGAACTATGGCACCGAGTACCGTCGCAGATTTGAAGCCATTTATCCCAAGCTTGCGCGGGAATTCAAAATCGAGCTCATTCCCTTTTTACTGGAGGGGGTCGCTGGAAACCCCGAACTCAACCTTCAAGACGGCATTCACCCGAATGAAGCCGGACAAATGCAAATTGCTAAAAAGCTGGCGCCTCGAATTGAGGCTTTCTTGACCACGCAAATGAAGTTGAAGCTCAACCCCGGAGAAAAGCCAGCCCCATCCGCAAAGCAAAAGGGTGTGTCATGAGTTTTAGATCCAACGACGCCTCTCCCCTCGTTTCACTCGAAGGCATCTTTCATGAATTCAAATCTCCTGATGGAAAACGGCTCGAGATTCTTCGTGATCTTGATTTGAAAATCGATTCACAACAAACGCTTGCGATCCTGGGCCCATCAGGCTCTGGAAAGTCGACGCTATTATCGATTCTTGCCGGACTTCAACGCCCCGGGCGGGGCAAAGTATTTTGGCAAGATCAAGACATTGCATCGATGCCCGAGCGCACCCTGGCCCCGATTCGCGCGCGCTCGATTGCGCTGGTGTTTCAGCAGTTTTTATTGATTCCCCACCTGACTGCTCTCGAAAATACGAGCTTGCCGCTTGAGCTTCAAGGCACGCCTCGCAATGAAGCCCGGCGCCAGGGCCTAGCCAAGCTCAAAGAGTTGGGGTTGGAGAGCCGTGCTGATCACTTCCCGTCCATGATGAGTGGGGGAGAGTGTCAGCGAGTGGCCATCGCTCGCGCCATTAGCGTTTCTCCACTTTTGCTTCTTGCCGACGAGCCCACAGGCAACCTCGATCCGAAGTCAGCGGGCGCTGTTTTTGAGCGCCTACTAGCCTTGCCTCGAGAGGGACATACCGGGGCCCTGATCGTGGTTACTCACAACGAGGAGCTGGCTCGACTCTGCGATCGCCAAGTTCGGCTGGTGAACGGACATCTTGAGGAGTTGAACTCTTGATCAAACAGCGGCTGCGCTGGGGCGCATTCCAGAAGAACCGACTTTGGATGGCCACCTTGCTGACAGGAATCCTCGGATTCACTTTCCTGTCGACCCTACAAGAAACGATTCAGACTGCTTTAGTGTCACGATCACGCGAGCTCCTCGGGGCTGATATCGCGCTTTCTGCCCGTCGGATGATCACAGCACCCGAGCTTGAGCTGGCTCGAAAGCGACTCTCAAACGAGGGCGAATTTCGCGAAACCAGCACTCTAGAATTTTATTCCATGGCCTCTTCCGAAGAGGCTGGGCCTCAATTAATTGAACTCCTTGCCACCGAGAAAGATTTTCCCCTCGTGGGCACCGTGGAACGCGAAAGCAGCGCTGATGAAACCAACCCCGCTGATCGCGTTTGGACCGATCCTGCTTTGGCCATTCGCTGGAACCTCAAGGCAGGACGTACGCGAGTAAAAATCGGAGACCGCTGGTTCCGCTATCAAGGACGAATTCTACGCGATACGGGCAGAAGCCTTCGAGGTGCGAGCCTGGCGCCTCGAGTCCTGATTTCTCGAAACCAGTTACCCAGCACCGGATTGCTTCGCGCCGGCGCAACACTCACTCACCGCACCTATTTTTCGTTTTCCACAGCTCTGGACTCAGACCGATTAGCCCAGCTTAAGACTGATTTTGAGCGTCTCTTAGAGGATCCAGCCCTCCAGATTCAAACTCCCTCAGACGCCGCCGATGATGAGGGACGATTGCTTCGGCAAACCGGAGATTACCTCGCCATCGCCTCGCTCGTGGGGCTTTTACTTGCGTTTCTGGGGTGCTTTTGGCTGATCAAACAAAACCTCATTGAAAACGCCCAAACCTGGGCCATTTACCGAGTGCTTTCACCAAAAACATGGCAAGCCGATCTACCGTTCATTCGCCAAGCGGCACTAGTCTCAGGCGCTTCTGCTGCGCTCGCCTTAGCACTCACTCAATGCCTTTGGATTTTGGCTCGCCAGCCGCTGGCCCGCGTGCTTTTTGTCGACGGCTCGCTTGACGGCGGCGTGTCGCTCAGAGTTGCCGGACTGACCCTGGTACTCGCGATGATGACATCGCTGGCGGCACTTTGGCCTGCGCTGGCTTTTCTGAAACGCCAAAGCCTGAGCCTTCTTCTTCGAGACCCTGAAGTACTTGCGAAAGCTTCCGGAATGAAGTTCAGCGAAGCCCTCACATTAGTGGCTCTTCTGGGGCTTGTGGCTCGAGGAGTTTCTCACTCGTGGTTCGTCACGGGCGCCTTTCTTTCAGCGTTGCTCCTCAGCACGGCAGCGATCTGGGCACTCGGCGCGCTTTTTCTTAGAACCCTACGAAGCCTAGAGCCCAAGCTCAAGACAGCCACCGCACGCTGGAGCGCACTGTCGATTTCACGCCTCACCGCGAGCTCGCAACTCATCTGGCTCACGCTTTGCCTCAGCGCCCTGCTGCTGTCGCTCATGCCCACTTTAGAGTCGAGCTTTCGCGCGCAACTTCAAAGCCCCATGCGCCCCACGAATCCGCTTCCCTCGCTTTTCTTGTTCGACATTCAAGAAGAGCAGCTTTCAGAGCTCGAAACCTGGGCAGCCAGCGAATCCATCACTCTTCAATACCCCACGGCCTTGATTCGAGGGCGGCTGCTTCGCGTGAATGACACGCCATTTGAACGAATCGGAAGCCAGAACTCGAAACTCCTGGGAACAACTCGAGAACAAGAACGAGAGGCGCGTTTTCGAAATCGTGGCCTGAACCTCACCATACGGGCTCAGCTCACGCCCTCCGAGACCCTGGTGAAGGGCATTCCATTTTCAGAGCTCCCCCCGCCGAGTGAGGCGCCCAGTGAGTCGACGCCTGAAGCGTTGAGCGTTGAAGAGCGATTTGCCGATCGCTTAGGGCTTCAACTGGGAGACCTTTTGCACTTTGAGATTCAAGGTGTCGCTCTTACCGGAAAGATCGTGAACCTCCGGCGTGTCGATTGGACGAGCTTTCAACCCAACTTTTTTGTCGTTTTTCGCCCCGGCGCCCTGAACGACGCTCCGAAAACATATCTTGCTTCGTTGCCTCAAGCTTCAGAGATCAACCGTGAGCGCTGGCAAAGGCTCCTTTTTCAGCGCTTCCCCAATGTTTCAAGCATCGATGTCACGCAATTGACAGAAACCCTCCTGAAAGGGTTCTCGCAGATCAGCGTGGCTCTTGAACTGATGGCTCTGGTGGCTGCGCTGGCGGGCTTTGCCGCGATCTTCTCGGTACTGAGACTCAGGGCGCGGGAACGGCAAAATGAGCTCCAGCTCTTGAAAGTCTTGGGGGCCTCGCCTCGAGCCCTGAGCGTCACGCTTTTCTGTGAAATGGGAATTCTCTCGGGAATTGCGGCATTTTTTGGAGTGCTGCTGAGCTTTGGCGTGGGCCGAGCCTTGGCTCAGGCGTTGTTCCACTCGGCTTTTCGACTCGCTGACCTGGGCTACCTTCTTTTTTTACCCCCAGTCTTCGCTTTGATGGGAGGCACGCTCGGACTTGCCGCCACGGCACGCCTGGTGAAACGCTCACCACAGTTTTCTGAAAGTCATTGCAGCTCTTAAAAAAGCCCTTACACTCAAAATATGATCTTCAAATCAAAGACCTTCGTTGGCTGGACTCTGATGACTATGGTCCTTTCTACGGGAACGTTAACGACCGCCTGGGCAAAGTCGGCCGAAAGCTCGAAAGAGACCTCAAGCGTTGAATCGATCTTCACTCGATTCAAATTTGGAGGCGCCCTTTTCTCACACCTCACTTCAAACCCAACGAATATCGCCGCTGCCTATGGTATCGACGTGGGCTTTGAGTCAGGAAATGGCTGGGGACTGACAGCAGGAGGAAAGCTCACGGAGGACGGTATTGTTGCCCTCGGAACCTCAAGCACTCAAACCAGCGCTCGCTACTTCTCGGTCACCCCTCACTACACTCTCAAAAAAGGCGCGGCATCCATCAATGCTGGCTTAGGCGTAGGGATTCTCACCACGATCATCGAGACTTTCGTCGGAAGCGGGATTCCCTCGATTCAGAACACTTCGCGCATGGCGTTTTCGCCGTCGATGGATATGGACATCGAGATGAACGGAGGCTTGCACCTCAACGCGAGCATTCAATACGTCATCAGCACTGGGGGCAATCCTAGTCCGTGGATTTTTCTCCCGATGGTTGGAGTTGGCTGGCGTTTTTAGTCCTCGAGTAGTGGCCGATTAGTGGCCGACCATGCTCTCGATTAAAATGAGAGCAATTCCAATGATGGAACCACCGGCAATCACGCCTGCGGCAAACGTCTCGCGATTGGCAACAAACGCGCGATAGGCAAGTCCCTCGCGATTGGTGCATCGGCGCTCAAAAAGCCAGAAAAAGAGCGTTCCGGTTGCCATCAGCCACGCGTCGGAAAAGCGCAGAACAAAGCCCAACCCCAGGCCCACCCCCGAGATCGGAAAACGGCCCCGGGTTCGTTGATTCAGAAACTCCAGCACGATCCCCAAGACGGCACCCACCAAAGCGGCAAGCTGCGCGGTCGGATGAAGCGCCGATAGTCCTTGAGTCAGCACCTCGGCAACCCCTTTCCAAATCGAGGCCCCCGGTAAAGGTAGCGCATCGCTGGTGAACTTTGAGATATCGCCCCCGAAAATCTGATAAAAAACGGGAACAGCAACCAGTCCTCCGGCAAAAATCCCCAGCACGTGACCAATGGCCTGATGCCGAGGCTTTCCCCCCAAGAGGTAACCAGGCTTGATATCCATCAGCAAATTGCTGGCATTCAGCGATACTTCTGAGGTGATTCCAGCAGTCATCAAATTCGTCGGCACATTGCCCGGAGCCAGCACCGAGTACGTGATTTGAGTAAGCTTCCCGAGTGCTCCTCCCGGAGTGATGGCGGTAAGTCCGGTTGCGGTGACGGCAATCAAAGTGAAGACGAAAACCAGCGGAATCGCAAGAACGCCCAACCACCATTCAACGCCAAACCAAGCATGCCCCATCCAAACGGTAATCGCCCCGACCACGGGAATTCCTAGGACGAAAATCCACATTGGAAGCTCGATGTCCTGCAAGACATCTTTTTTGGCCTCTTTCGAAGACTTAAACGGCTTACGAAAAGCTTCGAGAATCATCTTCGGCTTCGAGAAGAACGAATAAAGCGACGAAGTCGTCATGAGCGCAGCGCCGAACCAGAGCGACCACATCGCAATGGCTTTGAATTTCGCTTCAGGAATAATGCCCGCATGAATCAGGGCCGGAGCGAGAAAAAAGTAATTGATGAATCCGCCGAGCAAAATCGACATGGCAGTTCTCATGCTCATGAGCGCTCCGGTGCCCATCATGACAATCGAAGTCTCCCACTGAATCGAAAGGGCCTGCAAAGGAATGCCCGCAATAGAAGGAGTGAAAAAGCGGTAAATCCAACCATCCCAATATTCAGGCAGCGTTAAGGCTTTGAGCTTCAGTGCGGCCATGACGGTGGCGTTTCGAAGCGTTTCGATCAGCGCTGAAAGCCCCATGCCCACCAGCAAGAGCTTGGCTTTGAAAACCCCGTCTTTTCCGCCCTGGTCGCTGTGCAAGTTCTGAAGAACGACGCCAGCAGCATACCCTTCTGGAAACGGCAATTGCTCGTCATTGATGAAGCGCTTCTTCAGTGGGAAAGCAAACAGCACTCCCAAGAGCGAAAGCACGACAATCCACCAAAACGTTTGCCACATCGGCACGACTTTGTTGGTGACCATCATGTACGCGGGCATCGATGCCATGAGCGGAGCCGTCATGTAGCCCGCGCTGGTTGCAATCGATTGCATGGCATTATTCTCGAGAATCGACATCTCAGAGCCCCATTGCAGTCGCGCGAGAAGCCGAAAAATCGCAAACGACAAAATCACCGATGAAATTCCAACCCCCAGGGTCCATCCCGTTTTGATCCCGATGTAGAGGTTCGTGAGGCTTAAGATGCCTCCCAAGATCATTCCCGTTAGCGCCGAGCGCAGATTCAACTGGGGCATATCGCCGCGATACACGTTCTTCAGCCACCACTCGTCTTTTTCTTCAAGCGAGAGAGTGCGAATCTGCTCAGGGGTCAATTCAGGAAGCGAAGACTGATGATGGTTCATACACGCGTCTCGAGGAAAGAGAGGTTAGTTCTTCTTTAGGCTTTTCCGGCACGAAAGCTGATAGGGATAAGCCGCATTCGATACCAGAGCCAGCTCTCCATTAAAGGCGCAATCCAGGCGCTCACCCACGCTACAAGATGCATCTCGATACCAGAGCAATCCCTTTTCTTTTCCCGTGGCGTCCAACAAAGTGACCACGAAATAGGAATAGGGCGTTTGCCCTACTCGCAATTGCTGCGCCCACATTCCGAAGACGGTTTCCTGCACGTCTTTGCCCTGCGACGACTGCTTTTCAAACGTCAGGACAGCCTGTCCCGACTCGGTATTGGCGACAAGCTCAACGCTTGCGCCTCCTGAGGACTTACCCGAGCACGTCACCACGTCGGCAATACCCAATCGAGGCGCCACCGCCAGAGCAGCGAGCGCGCCAAAGGCTAGAAGCATGCGATTCACTTTTCTTCCCATTCCATAAGTCGAGTTCATGACAGGCCGCGTAACCAAGAGGCTTCCATTCGTCAATGGCATTTCCAGTTTGAGGTCATAAAATCACTCGAGCCCCGACTCTTTTTGCACAAGCAGGCCCCTCGGTTTCGAGTTACCCTCAACAAGAGATGCCGATACACGCCTTCGAAGACGCGCTTGATCCTTCCAATTATCAATCGGTTCCGAAAGACTCGTGGATCGCTCTCAGCGACATTCGGGGCTCGACTGCCGCGATTCAATCGGGTCGATACAAAGACGTGAATGCCGTCGGCGCGGCCACGATCATTGCCATTCTCAATGCGTGCGGACGCGAATCACTACCCTTTGTCTTCGGAGGCGATGGCTCTGCCGTTGTGATTCCCGAACGCCATCTCGAGGCCACAAAACAGGCCCTCTTAGGCTGCAAGAAAATGGCGCGTTTAGGATTTCAGTTCGAGCTGCGCTGTGGACTGGTTCCCCTTTCTGAGTTGGTGAGTGCTGGGGTCTCGCTCGAGACGACCAGTTTTGAACTCACCCCAGGCGTTGGCATTCCGTTATTTCGAGGTGGTGCCCTTGCGCTGGCCGACCAATGGGTGAAAGATCCCGCTCGGCGCTCTCGCTATGAAGTGACCGTAGATGAGCTTGAGAATGCCCCGGATGCCAATTTCTCTGGACTCGAATGCCGGTGGAAGCCCATCCCCTCTGAAAAAGGCCAGATCATGACAGTGATCTTGCAGTTTTCTGCTCACACCCCTCCTGATCGAGCACGAGCCTTGATTCAGGCGCTGGGTCGGGCTGCCGGATGGCGAAAAGGAAAACCCACGATCAAACGATCGCAACTTCAATTGGCGGTACGCCCCTCGCAACTGAATGCCGAAAGCCAAGTGCTTACTGCGGGACTGCCGCGGCTTCTCACGCGAATGCGAGCCACGCTGTTCGCTGGTCTTTCGCTGCTAGCAGGACGTTTATTGTATGCTTTTCCGGTGATTCGCCCTTGGAAAACCTATTTCGAAGGCGTTCGCATTCAAGTCGATGATCGAAAATACGACGACGTCGTTCGAGCGGTGATCGATCTCTCAGAAAAAGACTGGCTTGCGCTTGAACAATTACTCACGCAAGCCCAATCAGAGGGATGGCTCCAGTACGGAGCCCACCGATCAAAAGAGATGCTGATGACCTGTATGGTCTTTGATCGAGAGCAAGGGCATCTCCACTTTATCGACGGCGCTGACGGAGGCTACGACCTGGCGGCTAAGCAACTGAAAGCGGCCCTTGCCACCAGTGAGACATGAATTTTTGCGTCTTGGGCCTCAAGGCACAGGCCCTTCGCTTCGTGTAGAGTCACCGAGGACACACCCGCGCCTCCCCTAAAAATGTCACCCGAGACACTCTATCGGTGACGGACCTCATCGCCGATACTTTTTCAAATGGAACTATTGCGAATCCATCTGGCGCAGGGCCTTTCGTTTTTGAAACGACTTCAAGGCCCCATTACAGGGGCTTCACTTCCCTTGTTGATGTCGATAAGCCTCGCTGCATGCATGCAAGCCAAGCCAGCCTCTGGCTTGAACCGATTTTTCTCTTCGACCTCTGGTCTTTCTGAGGCGCTATCCAACATCAGCCTCAACTGGCCATCACTTCCCGGATCATCATTTGTAACGACTTCACTTACCATTTCAGGAACCTGTAATCTGGCCCGCCCCGTATTGATCTCCATCAGAAACGGAGGCACGACCTTAACTGCCGAGCCATCGGATAATTGCCTCAATGGAAACTTCAGTACGACAGCTAGTTTGGAAGAAATTGCCGATGGTACCATTACGGTCACGGCTTCACAGACAAGTTTGGCCGGATTGTTGACCGAAACTTCGATCACCCTCACCAAAGACACTCAAGCTCCTGCTTCCGCAACCTCGCTTGCTTGGCAGCAATCCTCTCCCACCAACTCTACAGCACTCACTGCCTCGTGGAGTTCATCGACTGCTTCAGACCTCTCCAGTCAGAAAATTCAATTCTATAGTGATGGCTCGTGCTCTATTGCTTCAGGTGCCCTCATCGATCTGAATAACTCAGCCACTCAGCAGGCTTTTACTGGAGCAAACGGTGGAACTTACGCCTACAAAATTACTAGTATCGATACTGCGGGAAACCTCAGTGAATCCTCGTGCTCAGCCGCAATCGCCATCGATACCACTCCGCCTACAATTACTTTTGCAGCGCCAACAGCGCTTAACCTCGTCAACTCTTTAACTGATCTAAGCGCCTACCCCGTCTCAGGAGCTTGCGAGACAGGTGGAACTCTCCTCGTTCGTGCGGTGAGTGGCTCAGTCACCGTGAGTGCAAGCCCTCAGCCTTCTTGCTCCAGTGGCACCTTCAGCACCACTCTCAATCTCACCACCCTTGGTGATGGAACCGTCACTTTCACTGCCATTCAAACCGACTTGGCTTCTAACCAAGGCCAAACTTCCGTCAACGTAACGAAAGACACTCAAGCCCCTGCCTCCGCAACTGCGCTTGCCTGGCAGCAATCCTCTCCCACCAATTCCACTGCACTCACTGCAACCTGGAGTAAGTCGACTGCTTCAGACCTCTCCAGTCAGAAAATTCAATTCTATAGTGATGCCTCGTGCTCTGTTGCTTCCGGCTCGCTGATTAGTCTTACGTCCACTGCCACTGAACAGGCTTTCACTGGAGCAAACGGAGGAACGTACGCCTATCAAGTTACGAGTATTGATACGGCTGGAAACTCAAGCCTTTCAACTTGCTCAAGCGCAATCTCAGTAAATGTTGCTGCTGCTGCACCCTTACTTGGAAAAATCAGTGCCGGAACTGAACACACCTGTGAAATCACCCCTTCGGGAATTTTGAAATGCTGGGGCAGAAATCAGCATAACCAGCTAGGAAACGGTTCTAGCCTCTCAATGGCGTTCCCCACTGTCATCGACGCTGGTTCTAGCTATACCCAGATTTCTGCAGGTGGCATCACCGACTTCATTTCGCATACCTGTGGCATTACTGAAGCAGGCACTCTCAAATGCTGGGGCGCGAACACGCAAAGACAGCTCGGAGATGGAACCACCACGTATCGATCAACACCGACAATCATCGACTCCGGAATCTCGTACATTAAGATTTCCGCTGGCCAATTCCATTCCTGCGGCATTACCACCTCAGGCACTCTCAAGTGCTGGGGCCAAAACGCTCAAAGACAGCTCGGAGATGGCTCTACTACCAATCGATCAACGCCCACCATCATCGATTCCGGAATCACTTTCTCCACGATAGCTGCTGGAGCACTGCACAGCTGCGGCATTACAACCTCAGGCACTCTCAAGTGTTGGGGCGATAACACCAACGGCCAGCTCGGAGATGGAACCACCACGTATCGATCAACGCCGACAATCATCGACCCCGGAACGACTTACATCACCGTCACAGCTGGAGGACAGCACAGCTGTGGTGTTACCACGGCTGGAACGCTCAAGTGTTGGGGCGATAACACCAACGGCCAGCTCGGAGATGGCTCTATTATCAACAGATCTTCTCCAACCGTAATTCATTCGGGAACCACCTACGCGTCGGTAGAAGCCGACGAGTTTCATACTTGTGGTGTTACTACAATGGGGTCGCTCAATTGCTGGGGCTTAAATACGTATTCCCGACTCGGTGATGGGACTTCGATCACCCGAAAAAGCCCCACCTTAATCGATTCGGGAACTACGTATTCTGCCGTAGCAACGGGCCGCTATCACACCTGCGGCGTGACGACATGGGGTATGCGAAAATGCTGGGGCTTAAATACCAACTCTCCGCTCGGAGACGGCACCATAGCGGATAAGACGACTCCTCGAGTGATGGAATCGAATCGGCTTTCGGCGGGAGAAGATCATTCGTGCGGAATTACCGAGACAAACACTCTCAAATGTTGGGGATTTAATTCCTATGGTTACCTGGGTGATGGCACCTCCACCGATCAACTCAGCCCCAAGGTGATTGACGCAGGAGTTGCTTTTGCACGCATCGCGACAAGTCCTACTCTTTTCGGAATCTATCACAGCTGCGGGATCACCGACTCAGGGGTTTTAAAGTGCTGGGGCAATGGCAGCGACGGCCAACTCGGCACTGGCACGTCTACATCGAGTTTAACGCCCGCCGTTGTTCCTGGGGGATTCGCCTACTCCGCTGTCGCAACTGGTGCCTACCATACTTGCGGAATCCGAAGAACGGGATCTGCGTTAACCTGCTGGGGATACAACATCTCTGGCCAACTCGGCGATGGCACACAAACAAGTCGTTCTCTTCCGACGGTGATCGATTCAGGAACTGCTTACGCTTCCGTAACCACCCATATGCATCACACCTGTGGGATCACCACCTCTGGAGTTCTCAAGTGCTGGGGAGAGAACGCTTCACACCAACTCGGCGATGGCACAATGACAGGTCGTTCACTGCCGACGGTGATCGATACCGGAACTGCTTATGCCACGGTGGCAACTGGACCCGATTATACATGCGGAATCACAAGCTCTGGCGCGCTAAAATGCTGGGGAACTGAAAACGGTATAACGCTTCCGGTACCTGAAATCATCGATGCAGGAACTCCTTACGCCTCGATTAGTCTGGGATATCGGCACCGTTGCGGGATCACCACCTCTGGAGTGCTCAAATGCTGGGGCGAAAACTCGTCCGGCCAACTCGGTATCGGTTCATTCGAGCCTCAAACGAGCCCCATGGTCGTCGACGCAGGAACCATCTACACCAGAGTTACAGCAGGAAATGATCATACCTGCGGAACAACGCAATCGGGAACTCTAAAGTGCTGGGGGCGAAACGAGTCGGGCCAACTCGGGGATGCAACAACCTTATACAAACTATCGCCGACCCTCATCGGAGGGTGGTAGCCTACCGGAATTTCTGCTTCTGTTACGAAAAGTCTGCTCGGTTTGAATGTTTAAGCCTTCTGAGCGCCACGTTAAAGACTGAGGGAATAGCCGATGACCGCGCTACTTAAATCGATGGTAACGAAATCGGCTAAGACGTGAATCGTACTGTAATCAAATGAAATACTTCTGTTCCTCTTTAGATCGCTCGTGGAGTGATAAGAAATCCCCAAAGCGATTTCACGATTCTTGAAATCACCGATATTTGCGAGCTGCGCGAATTTCAAATAGCCCGCCACTATTTTGTGATCACTGAGCTTAAAGGTTACTGTCGGGTAAATCTGTGGCCCCAGCTGATGAATATACCCAATGCGAGAAGACGGGGCGAAAGTGGTCGTATAAAAATAGCCGCCAAAAAGCCAAACTCGCCAATGATTGATTTCCTTAAGCTGAACTCCGTAGCGAAAATTAAGGCCGAGCACTTGAAGGTACAGATCACCGGGACGCCTCACCACTGGAATTAATGTTCCATAAAGGTTTGCGGCAAGAGCAGATTTTCTCTTAGAATTGAGCGGCCTCGAAAACGAAAGCTTCATCCCGAGACCTATTTGCTCAAGAGAATTCCCAAGATCATCTCGATAGCTCATCCAAGAGGAGTTCACCCCAACCGACCAAGCCGCTTTCGAGAGTCGTCCTAATGCCTGATCCTGAAACTCTGAGGCGCGATCAAAGTCGACTTGAATCGAAACCTCTTCTTTTTCGATCCGACCACGAAAATCAACTATCGAAAATACGACCGATGTAACGGCGCTTCTGATCGGAATTTTTACTTCAAATCCACCTCGCGACTCTCTCAAGAGCTGATCATTCATGAACACTCGGGATCGCCGCCGCCTCAGCTCTCCGGAAAGTCTCACGATGAAAGACCTCTGATCGAGACTATTTGAATCAGCGGGTAGCTCAAGCCAGTATTTGTTGTAGCTAAGACCAGAAAGCTCAGGGCTAGGCCGAACCAGAGTCACTGGCACCTCCGAAGCTAAAGGACCAGCGTCGCCATAGGCCATCGACGAGGCCAATAGGACTGCGATTAAAAAAACCCTGCTCATCCAGCTCGCTGGTATCACCACGTGTTCTAGTAGCGATTTTCTGTCGTTTTGCTTCAAACGCCCCTCGATACTCTCTGAGTTTAGCAAAGCTTCACCCCATGTCACGCAAGACCCATCCGGGTGCGACATTGCCATTCTAAAACAGCACCACTACAATGGATCGAAGGGGTCATCAGCACGCATGAAGCACTCCCACTGCCGAGTTCTGAATTCTCTCAGGGGGAAGCGCCTCGCCCCTACTGAGAGCTTTGTGAAACCCACTTTGCCGATCTTGGTAGCGATCTCGCTTGCCGCTTCTGTGAACGCTTTGGCCCAAGAGGCCGTCGTGAATCCGACCAGCGCAGGGTGCTTATCCCCTGCTTCGTCCTCGACCTTTCCTGAGATTCGTCAAACCCTTGACTCTACTGAAGCACTGATCCGCTCGCAGGTCTCGAACTGTCTCAGTCTTAGCCCCGCTGACCAGCAAGCACTCTCGCAGCTAGAAGGAGCCCTTCTGAAGGGGCTTCAAGAGCTGCCTTCGCAAGCGAGTTCCAGTGACAAGCAAAAACGCCTTGAATCCACCCTTCTTCGAGAAAGCGAAAAGCTCTCTCCAGCGGCGAAAGAAGCGCTCGTGGCAGTTCTTGCTCAAAGAAAATTTGAACAAACCGTTCAAAGCATTCGATCTGATGAGCACCTTCAAGCGCTGTTAAAAACGTATCGCGGCCAACTCGATCAAGCCCTGACCCAGGAACAAGCCCAACAAAAAGCCAACGTCAACCGCAGCTTCAGCAACCCGATCGGGTTGAACGACAAAAAAAATCTCGCCCTCGATCGGTTCAACCAAGCTCATGAATCGGCAAAGCCGCTCATTCAGTACCTGGGAACTCGCTACATTCAGCAAGGCTCGCCGGAGCAAAAAGCCTTGGGCGAAGAACTCTTAGAGGGCGTTTCTCAGCAGTTGAAGCAGCTTCATCAATTGAAATCAGCCAATATCGACTCAGAAATTCAAAGTGGCACTAAAAAACTTCGAGTCTACCAGAGTGCTCTGGTCGTCAACTTAGCCGTAGGTGCGGCACTCACCGGTGGTGCGCTCGCCCCAGCGGCAGTGCTCACCGGAGCTGCCTTAGGTGGTGGCGTAACCCTAGTCACACAAAGCGGCAAAGAACTGGCTAAAGCGGCAGCTGACCCCGACAAGTCCCCCCTGGGTTGTCGCCTCGCCCGAGAGATGGCTAAAAATGGCGATCGAGCACAAGACGAATTCTTCAAAAGCACCCTCATGGGGGCAGCCTTTGGAGGACTGGGTGGCGTTGCTTCGCTCTTTCCGAAAGTCGCTACCGCGCTCGGCACCGCAGGCATGGGCTTGGGCAGCTATAGCAGCGTCATGAGTGGCATCGAGGCTTACCGAAACGGAGCGCAAGCTAAAACCATTTTGGAAGAAGCCCATCGCCTTGCTGAAGCCGGCGATGAAAAAGGCTCGCTCCAAAAAGTCGCCCAAGCGCGAGCCCTGATGATTGATGCTGGTGCTGACGGAATTCAAGGCCTCTTAAGCTCACTTCAGACCGGACAACTCGCACGCAGCCTTGGTAAGAACTATTCCGAGACACTTTCTCATCTACTCGGAAAAAAACCTCGCTCGACCTTAGAAGCGAGCTCACCCAACGCTCCTGCGACAACTCTCAAGACCCAAGGCCAAGAGCTCGATCGCTCACTCAGCTCCTCCTCCGTAGGGATCCCTCCCGCAAGAGTTGACCCCAATAGCGTTCATCCTGAAAATATGCTCAGCCTCTCGAAAACCTACTTTGATCCGAAAGGCCTTTCCTCGACTTATCGACGCCAACGCCAGGCAGCCATCGATGCTCAAGATTCTCAGCAGCTGGCGCGACTTGCTGAAGTTCGTGCGATCAATATTGCGCGCGCACATGACATGAAGCCAGGTCATGCCTAGCGCGATGCCATTCAAACGGATTTAAATAAGCTCAACTCCTCAATCGAAGTGACTCAAACGAGCATTCGAACGAAAAAAGCCCTGAATCGCCCGTTTTCTGAACTCGAAAAACAAGAGCTTGAGAAAGAAACAAAACTCATCGAGCTTTTAAAGATCGAACGAGAATCCTTGAAGCAAGCCTCAGAGGCCTTTCAAAGCGAAACTCATTACGATTGGCGACGGGCCTATCAAGAAGATCGGCGTAACCAAGGCCTGCCTCAAAACGCCAAACAAACGGTGCTAGGAAAAGACGAGCTTTTCGAATCGCTTCCTTCAACCCAAACCCTCAACAGCCGCCTCAGTGCTACGAGCCCATCGCTCTCTTCGAAGGAACTCTTTCAATATAACCAATTGGCTGTGAAAAATGGCGACGAGCAGGCTCTGAAGCAAGGCACCGAACTCCTGATTCTTCGACTTCAGAAAGAAGGGCGAGATGTTTACGATGCTGCGGACATGGTCGAAGGTGCGCTCCGAAATCATGGCCGAATTCTTCAAGGCGAAAAGGCCGTGAAGCTTGATCGCGAACGCATTGAGATTCTAGAAAAAATGCGCGAAGCCATCCGCAAGATCGACCTACAGGCGCTTTCTCAGAGTCGCGCTTCACTACCCGAAAGCCTTCCTACGCTTCATGAAGCGCCCGCCGCTCGGTAGATCCACACTTTACCTCAACACCAGGCCGCGGCTTCAGGTCGATCGGTCGTCTGTCAAAGAAATTGACAGCCGTGTGCCGATTAACAGGCCATCCCGAGCCACGTTTGAAATCAGCCCTGATTTTTTTGCTCTTTTCGTTTCCCTTCCGAATGGCACCTTTCCTGCTCTCTCAGCGAGCAAGCTTGAACTTTTCAGCGCGATCCTCCGGCCGCCATGGAAGTCTAAGCCCGTTGCTGACCCGTTTGACCAGGAGCTTTGATCATGGTTTTGGCCCGACCCCGTCCCTCGCATTTGACTGACTGGCTTGCTCTGGCGACCCTGCTCTTAAGCACGTCCAACCTCGCATTCGGCCAGACCTTGGCGTCGCCCACGGCGCCTCTGGCATTTCCTGATCCCGCCGCTTTGCAAGATGCCCGTGAGTCTTATCTTCGCCTCACCCAGGGTTGGAAGTTTAAGCGTGATCCTGATTCTCATGGCGA
>JBDLQW010000064.1:0-22192 GCA_039800365.1 Pseudomonadota bacterium | reverse complement strand
CGACGTTGCGAGTGGTCGGATAGCCAATGCATCCATTCGTCATGCGATTTAAGAGGAGTTGTCGGAGGCTCTTCGACGAACCAAGGGCGAAGGGAGGCCCGTGAATAGAAGATGCCGCCCGCCCCTCTTAGCTCCGAATAAACACCGAAAGCCCAAAGATGAACGTCATGGCCAACTAGGTGCTCCTGCCTGCGATCGCCGCAGTCAGCGATCCCGTTCCAAATGTACTCCGTAAAAGGGCGGTCTTCAGTACCCCGAGGTCTTTTCCGAAGGCCATAGCGAACTAGGAGGTTGCCCTCTTCATGAAGGATATCCCGCCCCAGAGCATAAAATTGCTGCCGCCAGGCAAGCTCTAGCATTCCAAGGGAATGGTGGATGCGTCGGACGGCTGGGCTTGCTTGAGATTGGCCCATGTCTGCAGGTCTAAAAGACAGCGTTCCAGGGAGGTGAAATCCGCGAATCTCTGATGCCGTCCCAGTTTCTTCCATTTCTTGAAGCATCTCTCTCGCAACTCCCTTCCAAATCGGCGACTGACCCACTCCTCATATTGAATCGTAAACGACACGAGTGGCCGCACGGAGCTTGCTAGCCTCGCAAACGGCACATAGCCCGTTCTGGCTTGCTCGATGTCTTCAATTCTCATGTGCGCATTGGGCGGCAACTGGGCCGGGAGCAACCAAGGATGCAGATCACCCCTTTTGAAAAAGTAGGCGCCTTCTCCAGGAAGAGCCCTCAGCATTCCGAACGCCCAGAGACAGGTGAACCCACCGACTCCATCACTTTTGCAATACATGCTCTTTGCGCCGAGCTGATTCGCGTCATGGAAGCGATGAAATCCGTACCTTAGAAACGTCTCGCGCTTGCGCTGTTGCAGGTCTTGCCCCCAAACCCAGAATAGAAATTCAACTGCCTCGTTGCAGTCTCTCGCACGCGAATACACCCCAGAATGGCTCAACTCCGATTGTCCAGAGGCGAACTGCGCTCGTTCGCCGGCACTGATCATTTGCACAGTTTTAAGACGCTACTCTTAAATTTATTTTATTGCAACGCAGTTGCATTTACAAACCGTGCAAATTTTGGCAATGTCCTTAGAAATGATCAGATATCAGCGCTCACCAAGCATCATGACACGGACGATTCAACGCATGTTTCTCGGGGCTTGGCTTATTCTAGCCTTTGCTCATCCGACTTTTGCGGTTCCCCAAGCTGAATGCTTTCCCTTCGAGCGCCTGGAGCCTAGGCTCCAGGCGAGAGCCCGAAGGCTCCTTTTGGCCGCCCTTGACCGCGAGGCTCTCTTTACGCTCGTTGGTCCCGTCAAGCCATGGAGCACTTGCGGCGAGATGCTCACGATTCCTGCTGATCCGCCGGACCATGCGCACTCTGAGGCTTCTGTCGCTGATTTGACTTCGGTATTGTCGGCATTCCGCTGCGGCGAAGATATCGAGGGACAGGTCCATTTTTACGCTTACCCCCACGGTGGAGTCCGGTTCGCCGAGCCTTATGTCATGAAGCGATCGCTCGCCCGAAAGATAATCACTGAACACTCAGATTTCTTTCGTGGGATCGGGGTGACTCACGACAATCCATCACTCCCAGGTTTACTTCTGAACGTGGAACAAGCCGGTCGCTACGACCGATTTCGCGGTTACGGGCTGTTCTTTGGCTATCCGTCTTCGGCGGTAGATTTCTTCGTCAGTGCCGCCAAGACCGAAGACCAAACTGGTGAGTTTGTCGCACGGGAGTTCATGAGCATCCAAACGTTTTCGTCCCAAAACGGTCAATTCGTTTGGGCTGTTCCCGTTGGACACCAGGAAACAAGCGAAGAGACAGCGATCCGGTGGACCGCTCAGTCGATCCTAGACCGCTACCGCAGCTTGCGCACGGAGTGGATCGAGAACAGCGATGAACCTACCGACTCTCCCAAGAGTCTGGAGCTCATCCGCGAGTGGTTCCACGACGGTAATGGAGACTACTCGCCCGAGCATGCCAAATTCTAAGAAGGCAGAGTACAAGCAACTCTGTCAACGACTCCACGACGAAGCTTTACTCATAGATTCAGAATTCTATCGAGACCCCAAGACAGGTGATCTCGTCTCGACGAGTGTCCGACTCAAACGCCTCAAGAAATGCTGCAAATCGGGCTGTAGGCATTGTCCGTATGGTTTCAGAAAGAGAAAGTAATCGCACTTGCGTTGCATTAGTTATTGCAATTGTGTTGCATTAAAAACCAGATTAAAGTAATCGTCGCTTCCGTTGCCTTTCATTGCGGGAAATCTCCGCACGAAACGGCGAATACCGGAGGATGGTTCGATGCACATTGCAGAGGGAGTGCTTCCCATAGGTCACGCTGCTGGCTGGACGCTAGCAAGCGCTCCTTTCGTGATCGAAAGCGCACGGCGATGCAAGCGAGTGGTTCAAGACGGCGATCCGGACCAGAGGGCAATGCTGGCGCTTACCTTTGCTTTTGTTTTTGCCGCGACGATTTTTCCGATCCCTGTTCCCGTAGCCGGCGTCTCATCTCATATGTGCTTTACCGCGCTTCTGGCCTTCGTTCTGGGTCCATGGCTCACGGTTCTTCCGGTCGCGCTGGTACTGCTGATTCAGGCGCTTTTCTTCGCGCACGGCGGCCTCTCGACTCTTGGCGCTAACGTGTTTTCGCTCGGGATATTAGGACCATTCGCGGGATATGGCTTAGCGAGACTTTTGTTCAGATTTCGTCCTACTTTTGCTTCCCTCGGGATTGCAGCAGCGCTGAGCGATGTTTTGGTTTATGTCGCCGACGCTGGGATTCTCGCTTTTGCCTTCGATCTTTCTGGCTCCGGGCACTCATTCTCGGAGTGGTTCCGCATCATTCTAACCGGCTTCGCCCCCGCTCAGGTTCCGCTGGCTTGCTTGGAGGGCGTCCTGACAGCACTACTTCTGCGCACTGTTTTGACCCGTCGCCGAGAACTCCTCCCAGAGTGGTTGGTTTCCAGGATCAAAACGCCAACGCCGCGCTTTGCTCCGGCTGCGGCTGTAAGCGCGCTGCTTGTCATTTCCCTCTTCAACGTCGCTCATGCTTCGGACTTCACAGGAATCGACGAGCTCGTCATCGAATCCGCAGCGACTCAGGCGGGACGACCTCCTCAGCCGTCCTTAGTGAACTTAGATCGGGGCGATCTCGGTCTGTTCATCTTCTGCTTGGGTGGATTCGTCTCCGGGTTCTTTGCGGGGTCGAACTGGAATCGTTTATTCGGCGGATTCCGAGATCAGCCAGAAAAAGCGAAGGTCGTGCATGCACCTTAGCCCCGAAGAATGCCTTTTTCATTCAGCCCATCCAAGCCCAGCTCGTCGCGCCCTCGTCGTAGTCTCCTGTTTGGCGCTCGTGGTGAATCTTCTGCCTATCCCTTTTGAGCTTCGGCTCGGGCTTCTTCTTGCCGGTGTCGTGTCCATTCCCATTGGAGCGCATTCCTCACCAAAGGACTGGAAGCCGATTATCTTAAGTTTACTGTTCGTCGTTCTAGCTCTTTCGCTGGGATGCCTTGCCGCAATTGCGTGGTCAAGGGAGCTGGACCGATCCGCCGTTCTCTCTCTTCTTCTTCGCGTAGCGACCGGAGCAGCGTGGATTGCAGCTCTTACGTTGAGCCTTTTATGGAGTGACTTTGTGCATGCCCTGAGAGCGGTGGGTCTTCCAGTTTGGATAACCTCGTTTCTTGACGAATCGGTAACGAGTGCTCTTCTTTTACTTCGTGGACTGACCGAATCCCGTGAGTCGGTTCTCCAGCGCTTTGGAAAGGGCGGATTTTCAAGTATCCCGTGGGTCCTCGCCACCGGACTTGATCAGGGTTTCACGCGAATTCGAGCCAGCCAGGAGGCCCGCGCACTCAGGTTAGCAGTCGCTCCGGAATCCAAGCTCCCAGTATTTCATTCTCCACTGGCCCCGCAAGGGGACACGCATGGGACTCCCGCCCTAGAGGCACAGTCGATCAGCGTAACCGACCCAGAGAGCGGACATGGCATGATCAAGAATATTGCCTTTGAGCTTGGCAATGGCGAGTGGCTGGGGGTTTTTGGCGCGAGCGGATCGGGGAAGACCACTCTTTTACGCACGCTTGCCGGACTGACTCCGATCACGAGCGGCACGATCTCGCTTCTCGGTCTTGAGCGGCGGGGACGCACCCCTTACTCGGAGGTGGGGTTCGTTTTTCAGAATCCGCAGCATTCCGTGATTGGCTCAACGGCATGGGAAGACGCTTGCCTAGGTCCAGTCTCTAGAAACATTTTGAAGGAAAAAACCGAAGCCAGAGTCTGTGCGCTTTTTTCTGCTTTTGAGATGCACGATCTGATGCATCGACCAGTCAGTCGGATGAGCTTTGGCGAGCTGAAGCGACTCAGCCTGATTTCGGCGCTCGCAAACGGGCCAAAGCTACTTTTTTGCGACGAGCCGACAAGTGGTTTGGATGCCATCTCAGCGAGCCAATTGATTCGAGCGCTCTCAAACATTGCCGATGAGGAAGGAATCTCCATCCTTTGGGCAAGCCACGACCTTCATCTGCTTCCCAAGCGAATCAAGCGAGGAATCGTTCTCGCCAAGGGCGAGCTGGTTCAAGAGCTTCGCTTAGTAGAACCAGTGCCCGCCGAAGACTTCTGGACGCAGGCTGGGCTATGGCCGGTGGAGCACACCATGCACGCCGTTACTTTTCCGAAGGAAGCGCTTTGATGCTGGACGCACTCAGGAAGAACCCATCTCAGACCGCCCACATCAGGCAGATCAAATCTTGGGTGGAAAACCATCCGTTCGCCATGGGCTGCTCGATTCTCGTCACCGAGCTCAAATGCACGGAACCTGGCTGTCCCCCGATCGAGACCGTGATCGCGCTTCTGCCCGACCCAAAGAGTGGGACTAAAAAAAGGCAGTTTAAGATTCACAAGACGATCTCGGGAGTGACTGAAGAAGAAGTGGTCCGCGCTCTTTCCGAGCAGGACGGACACGATCATAAACACGATGAACAAGTATAAGAGGAGACGACTATGCAAGAAACAACGCTAGAAACTGCGAAAGAAAAAGCCAGAATCCCGGTCACTGTACTGACGGGCTTTCTAGGATCAGGTAAAACTACCCTTCTTAACCGAATTCTCACCGAGAACCACGGCAAGCGGATCGCCGTTATCGAAAACGAGTTCGGCGAGATCGGGATCGACAACGATCTCGTGGTCAACGCTGACGAAGAGATCTTCGAGATGAATAACGGGTGCATCTGCTGCACCGTCCGCGGTGACCTGATCCGCATTCTTGGCAACTTCATGAAGCGCCGAGACAAGTTTGACTACATTCTCATCGAAACCACGGGCCTTGCCGATCCGGCTCCAGTCGCTCAGACTTTTTTCGTCGATGATGAGATGAAAGAGATGATGCGACTCGACGGCATTGTCACACTGGTCGATGCAAAGCACGTTTCGCTTCACTTGAGCGACAGCAAGGAGTGCCAAGAACAGATCGCGTTTGCCGACGTGATTCTCCTCAACAAGACCGATCTTGTGTCGCCCTCAGAGCTAGATGCCCTGGAAAAGAAGATTCGTTCCATGAACGCCATGGCCAAGATCATTCGCACCGAAAATGCCAAGGTCGACATGAACGAAGTTCTTGACGTGGGTGGTTTCGATTTGGAGCGAGCGCTTGAGAACAGACCAGCATTCCTTGAGCCAGAGTATCCGTTCGAGTGGCACGGAGTCTATCGGCTTGACAAAGGCAAATACGAGCTTCACTTGAACGACGGACCAGACCCCTCGATGAGTATTGTCGCGCTTCCGCTCAAAGACCGACAAGACGAAACCATCCATCAGGCGCGGGAGAAAGCCGTTCTCCTGTACTCGGACAAACATCAGAGCGTGAGTCCGGGCAAAGACCTTTCCCCAAAAGCGGTCCATTACGACCTAAACCTGGAAGAACCGGGCGATAAGCGTTTCTCGCTCTCCGTTCCATCGGACGGCGAGTACATCGTATTCACGCAGCACATGCCCGAGGAGTTCTCCATGCAAGTGCTCCGGGACGGGAAGCCTGTTCAGACGATCGGGACTCACGCCTATAATCCCGGCCATGAGCATGACAGCACAGTGACTTCCGTAGGCATCGAGCTTGAGGGTACTCTGGATCGCGACTTGCTCAATCACTGGATCGGCACGCTTCTTCGCGAGAAGGGCACAGATATCTTTAGGATGAAGGGGATCTTGAGCATACAGGATCAACCCAACCGCTTTGTCTTCCAAGGAGTGCATATGCTCTTTGACGGGCAACCTGAACGGCCATGGAAAGAAGGCGAAAAGAGATTCAATCACTTGGTGTTCATCGGAAGAAACCTAGACCGCGCAGCACTGACACGGGAGTTTCAAGCATGTCTCGTGAAGTAGAACGCCCAGAAGAGGAGTCGTTGGACCCAAGCGATTTTCCCGACGAACAAGCCGACCTCATCCGCAGCCAAATCAGCGGCGTGCCCGTTCTGCGGCCTCTCTATGAGACCTGCCTTGAGGACTTTGTCGTCGCGCTCAAGTGGTCGCCGGACGGAAGGTCGCTTGCCGCAGGTCTTGGCTCAGGCCAAGTCGCGTTGTTAAATCCCCGGGATTTGTCGAATACGAAAAGCTGGAAGGCCCATGTCAACGCTCTTGCGGCGCTCACCTGGTCGCCCGACGGGGATCGCATCGCGACCGGAGGGCAAGATGCAGGCGGCCCAAGTGGCGGAAAGCTTAAGATCTGGGATATCTCGGGCCAACTCGTCGCAGAGTCAGAGGGTGGAGCTTATAGCGTTGAGCTGGTCGAATACGCTCCCGAAGGAACCTCAATCGCTACCGGCTCTGGGAAGCATCTCAAGATCTGGGACAGCAGTGGAACGTTGATTCAGGCATTTAAACCGCTTTCATCCAGTATCAGCGGCATGAAATGGCGAGGCTCGCAGGAGAGGATTGCAACAGCCTCCTACGGCGGGATTCATCTCTGGGACGTAGGCCTCGCAGCCCCTAAACGGCATTTTGAGTGGAAAGGATCGTTGATCTCTCTTGAGATCAGCCCGACCGGCAAGTGGATCGCAGCCGGCTGCCAGGACCAATCCGTACACATCTGGAAAGCCACATCCGGTGAAGACTTGGAAATGTCGGGATACCCAACAAAGGTCCGTGCCATTTGTTGGAGCCCCGACGCGAGATTCCTCGTTACGGGCGGTGGAGCGGACATCACGATCTGGGATTTCTCTGGCAAGGGCCCAGCGGGAAGTAAACCGATGGTCAGGCCCGGACACGTCGATGTGCCGGTGGCCTTTGCCTTTCGCCCCGGATTCGATGCTCAGTGTGCCAGCATCGGAAAAGATGGCGCGCTCTTTCTTTGGGATCTGAAGGGTGGACAAAAGCCGCTCAAGCTCGGAGTCAGGACGGTCGCAGCGAGCAGCTTAACTTGGAGCCCGGACGGAACCCGGCTAGCGGTAGGATACGAGTCAGGCGATGTTTGCCTCTGGAACATGGATTGATAGAAATCCTTGCGGCTTGGGTGCTCTGCGGCTGCTTGAGAGTGCGCCCAAGTTCGCACCACTCGTCCGAACGGAGTTCGCGCTGCCATCCTGGGTAGGCGAAATTCGGCAGGACGAGTATCTGGAAATTCGTAACCTCTGCGTTCAAATGCTTTCACGCTACCGCGTTGAAGATTGCCTCTTTATCGGCATTGGTCGAAGCCCGACGCCGATTATTGGCTTCTTCCAAGAGGCTCGTGCAGCTCATGCCCGAAACCTTCCCCTGAGCCAGTTTCGTCATCGCCCCGTGGGAAGAGCGGTCGAAATCGACGAGAAGAAAATCGATCGTTACCAGGCCTTAAGCGATGGCGCACTCAAAGCGCTTTACCAGCACTTTGATCGGTTCTTTCTCTTCGATGCGGAGGCCTGGCGGCGAAAGAAATGGGTGCTGGTCGACTTCTCACAGACCGGAGATACCTTGGTTTCCGCTTTTGACTATCTGTCTGCCTACCTCCGGCATCGAAAAACGAAAGCGGGTTGCCCGGGTCTTGAGATGTTGTGCCTCGTTGACCCAAGATATGACCCACAAAAGATCATGGGGGCTTTTGGAAGGAGACCCGCCCGCGTCTGGAAGATCGACGGCTACCCCAATCTTTGCGGAGGCTTATCGATGCAGCGCTACGACCTGGCTTCCGAGTTCGGGACATTTGTTGTAGACGACTCCGGTAGAGTTCCCGTCAGAAATGATGCGTACAAGCGCCTCCGTGCAGCAATTCGCAAGGAGATGGTTTGGGAGGCGCTGCAGGGCAGGTCGAGTGAAGTCGCATGAACCAATAGCGGGAAGTGCTACGTCGGCTTTTGCGATAAGCTTATCTCTTCACGCCATTTTCGCACTTACGTTGTTCTTCGGCTTCAAAGATCGCCAGCCGCCAAAAACTTTAACGCCGATTGAGCTGGTCGGTCCGCAATCGTCCGCCTCCCTGAGAGCCGGCCAAGACCGCGAGTTAGAGCAAGGGCACTTGGACCGCCGAGAGAAGGCTCCGCGAAAAAAGGACCCGACAACACTCTCAGAGGCCCCTAAGCCAAAAGCAACTACAACAAGCCCTGCAGACTCAGACCTCCAACCCCCTGGCGCGTCCGTCGGAGCAAACTCCGGCTCCGAATCGGGCACCTCTGTTGGAGAAGGTGATTTCTCCACGGGGTCACCGCTTCAGATCTATGTCGCCTCCATTATCAAAAGGATTGATGAGGTGAAAATCTATCCCGAAGACGCCATTTTTCGCGGCGAAGAAGGGCGCGTTGTCGTGGCAATTCACATTCTCCCCGACGGCACTATCCGACGCTTTCACGTTACCGAACCTTGCCCATTTGAGTCCCTCAATCATGCCGCGCTCGACACGATCTCACACATGGGGCGCCTGCCCCCATTGCCCGAGAACCGCAACAGGCCTCTAACGATCCGTCTGCCGCTCAACTACGAACTGAGCAGGCGGTAATTCTAACCCAGCGGCGCCAGACGTTAATGCAACTAAGTTGCATTAAAATGGGACCCCTGGTAGTCAAGGGAGCATGAGAGCAAAAAGAGACCTTCACGTTCTTCGAAGTGCCGTAGTCATTCTGGGATTGGGTCTGTCATGCATGCCGCAGGCCTTCTCCGAAGAGAATCGGATGGAATCTCAACCGAAGAGCCAATCCGAGGTTACAGAGGAGATCAGCACTCCTGAGATCACGGTACTGGGACAGCCTTCGAAGAGGAAATCCGTGTCGGACTATGTACCCACGGTGTCCGAGCTCTCGGGGCTTAAACTCGAAAAGAAGAAACAAACCACTCTCGGTGAGACTCTTTCACGCGAAGCCGGAGTGAGTTCCACGTTCTTCGGCCCTAACGCGAGTCGACCGGTGATTCGGGGACTAGAAGGCGAGCGTGTCCGAGTTTTGCAAGACGGTCTTGGCGTCCTCGACGCGTCCGGCACTAGCCCGGACCATGCCGTATCGAGTGACCCACTCCTTACTGAAAGAGTGGAGATCGTTCGTGGTTCGGCGGCTCTTCTTTATGGCAGTAGCGCAATCGGTGGGGTGGTCAACGTCGTCAACCGCCGGATTCCTGATCGTCTCGAAATCCGACCTGATTTTTTGTTCAATTCTCGGGGCTCGAGCACGGACTCTGGCCGTACCGGCGGTGTGATGGGAAGAGCAAGCCTGGGCCGGTTCATGTTTCATGCAGACGGGGCACTTCGAGGAGCGGAAGACTACCGCATCCCCGGCTTAGCTAGGTCAGAGAGACTGCGCGATTCTGATCCGCTGCCTCCGGGTGAGGAAGATGTCCGGGGAAAAGTCGTCAATAGCTCAAACAACACGTTTGATGGCGCCCTCGGCACAAGCTACATCGGTGATTCTGGACATCTCGGCGCGTCGTTCTCCCGCTTTGGTACGAAGTACGGAACTGTCGCCGAGCCCAATGTGATCATTGACCTCGATCGCTATCGCCTCGACCTAGCCGGAGAGATCAAGACTGACGGTTTTGTACAGTCAGCAAGAATCAGAGGTGCGGGCTCCTACTACAAGCACAATGAACTTGAAGGGAGTGAGGTCGCCACGACCTTCACCAACCGAGGGGCCGAGAGTCGAGTAGATCTGAAACACGCTCCGGTTGCAGGTGTTGAGGGGATCTTCGGTTTTCAACAGCAATACTCGCTTTTCAGCGCCGTTGGTGAAGAGGCGTTCCTACCTACGACAACGAACACCTCCTACGCGCTCTTTGTTTACGAAGAAGTCCCTCTAGGTCGCTTCACTCCCACATTTGGGGCCAGAATTGACCGCTCGGGCGTATCCTCAGAGACCAGCTCTCAGTTTGGCGTCGGTGAGTCCTTTGGCTTTTGGACACCAAGCGTCTCGGCAGGGCTTCTCTACAAACTTGATGACGAGTTTACGCTCGGGCTGAATGCGGCGCTGACGCAAAGAGCGCCGAACTACCAAGAACTTTTCGCCGACGGCCCCCACGTGGCGACCGGAATCTTTGAAACTGGTGATCGTGCCCTTTCTCCCGAGATCGGCCGCTCTTTGGAGCTTTCATTACGGCACAAGCAGAAGAATGGAGAAGGACGCGTAAGCGCGTTCGTTCAGGACTTTAGCCGCTTTGTCGCTCTGTCACCCACTGGTAGCGACGACGTGGACTCCGGGCTTCCCATTTTCGCTTATCGCCCAGTGACGGCACTCCTTGTTGGAGCCGAGCTTGAGTACCGTCAACGACTACCTTGGACTGTGGGTCGCGGAGCATTTGAAGTCGGACTGACTCTGGACTGGGTGCGCGGTATGAATCGTTCAGACTCAACCAACTTGCCACGCATGACACCCGTTCGAGAAACGCTGGCATTCGGATATCGTTCCAGCGCCTTTTCTACGGAGCTAGAAGTCCAGCGGTCCGAAGCCCAGGGGATCGTCGCGCCCAACGAACTTCCCACCGACGCATACACCTTGTTCAATCTCGGAGCCGAGGTGCCGATCTTAACCTCCGCCGGACGGTTCAGTATCCTGGGACGCTTCAACAATATTTTTGACGTTGAAGCGAGAAATCACGTCTCTTTTGTCAAAGACGTAGCCCCTCTTCCAGGACGGAACGTGGTGATTGGGCTACAAGCGCGGATTTGACCGTCACAGACGAACCTAAGTGGGCGCTGCGACTCAGTCTGACGTTCCGGAATGTTGTCACAGCTCATGCATCGCCCTGATACAAACAGAGTTCTCAAATTTGACAGTAAAAATTCTCAGTTTTGAGAATCGAACCTCGCGCTCGTCGAGTGCATCCAATATTTTCGCCGACTTATGTAACCAATAACATGGCACCAGCGTTGCTTTTGCGCATCTCCCCAAGGGGAGGAAGTACGCATGGAAACGCAAACCGAAAAGAAGGGAAAGCCGACTTCAAAGAAGGTCGTCTACACCGCGATCCGGGTCCGCAAGGAGCTAAAGCGCCAGATCGAGTCCGGGCTCGAACGCCTCAACAAAAAAGACTTCGGGCGTCGGATTCGGATGGAAGACTACCTGGGGCTCGTACTCACGTTGCTGACGGACGAGCACATCGCCAGGCTCCAGGAGGCGTCGCTTTCGAACAGCGACCGCCTGGAGCGCGACTATCGCGAATATGTGACGCAGCACGGCCAGATCACCCGAGACGAGTATCTAGGAAAGCGACTTTCGGGCGAAATCGCCGAGAAAACGGCGGCTCATTGATGGAAACGAAAGCGAGGCGATGATATGAAAAGTATCGATCACGCTCTCTCGTCCGCGATGGGACATTCGAGCGATGCGTTCTTTGACAAGGGAATAGCAAGTGCGACGGCGGAATCGTTGGAGCCGGTGAGATGGCTCACGACCAGCGAAGCCGCACGATACCTTCGCGTTTCAATCTCAAGCATCAAAACCATGATCTACCGAGGTCAGGTCCGGGTTCACAAGCTCGGAAGGCGAAACCGCTTTCTGCGCGAAGAGCTCGAACGGCTCATCACCGTTCCTCTTGCCAAGTAAGAGGAGGTGGCCATGCCACAGAAATTGATTGAGAAAGATGGAGTCAAGAAGCTCGTCATCACCGTCAACGTGCGCTGCAAGGACCATCCGAGCGGACGAATTCAACTCAAACGAGTCTTTGAAAACGTCGAACCGGATAGCCCAAAAGCGACAACGTTGGAGCGGGAGCTTCTACGCGAAGCTGAGAGAGAAAAAGCGCAGCGAGAAACCGTAGGCACCAGTTGGGGTGCGCTTCTCGGTCAATACGAACTCTACGCGAGAGATCAGATCGAGAAGGATCAATGGGTACAAAGTAAGCAGACCCTTCACGAGGCCATGCGAGCCCTCCAGAAATGGACGGCTCATTGGATGAAGAGTCCTGCCGGGCAGATCAGCGCCGCCGATGTGACCAAGCTCTTTCACAAGATGAAAGAAGGCGGAATGTCGGACGCATTGGTCGGCAAGGTCAAGGGCGACATCAGGAAGGTGTACGAGTATGGGATGCTTTTCGATCACGTCCGAAACCTGAAGCAGTCACCTACCGCCAGCGTCTCGATCAAGAGCCGCAAGCGGATGAGGACCGAGATTCTTAGGGAGGACGAAATCAAGAAGCTCCTCGCCTACGCGAAGAAGTACGAACCGACCTGGTATTTCATCTGGGGCTTTGCGGTTTATACCGGATGCCGGAACGGCGAGCTGTACTCGCTGAAGTGGTCCGACATCGACTTCGATGGCCGCATGATTACGGTTCAGCGATCCTTCAACAAGAAGGACGGAGAGAAATGCACCAAGACGGGCGACTGGCGCCACGTTTCAGTCTGCGATCCTCTCTGGGAGATGATCCAAGAGCTGAAAGTGATTCATGACCACGAGGTCCAAAGGGAGAGCTGCAAGAATCCGGGTTACGTCTTGCCTCGTCCTGGGCTCTGGCAAAACGGCGAGCAAGCAAGAAAGCTCAGGTTGTTCTGCGAGGAGATCGGCATTACGCCGGTTTGCTTCCACACCCTGCGCGCCTGCTTCGCCACGGAGCTGCTGAAACGAGGAGTGGATGTGCCCAGCGTCATGCGGGTCGGGGGCTGGAAGAGCGTCAAGACGATGATGCACTACATCCGGCTCTCTGGGGTCAACGACAAGGGGATCACCGATCCCCTCGACTATCGTTCGATTGAACCGGACGAGAAGACCCGTACCCTGATGAATGCAGTGGGTCAGAAGTTTGGAGATACTCCTGTGCAGGAGGCAGTCGTCATCCCGCTCAATTCGAGGAAGCATCACAGTCTCGGGAGGTAGCCCGAGGGTGCTTGACGATGAGGCGGGGGCGCTGCATAGTGAGGTAACTTCAGGATTTTATTGAGTAGCCGACGAGGCAACCAATATCCGAAGGCCTCGAAGAGTTCCTCTTCGGGGCCTTCGTCGTTTGAGAGGTTCGCCTTCTCCCTCTCTCATCGTCCCCAAAAAACTAAACTGGTCCCGGGAATTATGATTCCGCCAAAATAGACTGAAATTCGGACAATGACTCGCTGCTCAGACGAGCTGAGGGCCGATTTTCTGAAAAAATCAGCAAATCATAAAAGGCAGGCCCAGTTTAAAATATCTTGCAACCGATCAACAGTTCTATTATTCTAGAACTATGGAACTGTTTGAGGTTACCGAAGTGTTCTCCTCTCTTTCACAAGAGACCCGACTCAACGTCTTTATGCTTTTGTTACAGTTCGGTCGAGACGGTGCCGTACCCACTAAGATCGCAGAAGAATTAAATCTTCCCGCGAATACGCTTTCGTTTCACCTCTCACACATGAGCCGGTCGAAACTCGTGACCTCTCAGAAGCAAGGACGTTCGATCACTTATTTCGCGAACACCGACCTCATGGAAAAGCTCATTGAGTTCATGCAAACCCATTGCTGCACCCGCGAGAAAGTCAAAGCCGGTAGAAAATCGTGTCGCAACGAAAGGAGCTGTTCATTATGAAACGCTTTCATATCCACGTTGGAGTGAGGAACATCGAGGATTCGGTTCGGTTCTACTCAACGCTGTTTGGACAAGAACCCACTAAACTAAAAGAAGACTACGCAAAATGGATGCTGGAAGACCCCAGGCTTAATTTTGCAATCTCAACCCGCACTCAGGATCAAGGAGTCGATCACCTTGGACTTCAGGTAGATAGCTCTAGTGAGCTGGCAGAGCTCACCGACCGCCTCCGTGCTGCCCACCTCGCTGTTGACGACGAAGGCGAAACAACGTGCTGCTACGCAGAGTCAGAGAAATCATGGGTCAAGGACCCCTCGGGCATTGCCTGGGAGACTTACCAAACCAAAGGTGACGCAGAGATCTTCAAGAAAGTCGTTCAAGACTCGCAAGAAGAAAATAAGACTTCCTGCTGCGAACCGCTCCAGTTCCGCTGCTGCTAAGGAGTCGAATATGCAGATCTTATTTATGTGTGTGGCGAACTCGGCTCGCAGCCAACTCGCTGAAGGGCTGGCCCGAAAAATATTTCCTGAATCCATCGTTGAAAGCGCTGGCTCTCACCCTGCGACGCTCAACCCCTATGCAGTAACGGTAATGCGGGAAATCGGAATCGACATCTCCCAGCACCACTCCAAATCGGTAGATGATCTTTCTCCGAGTTTCATCCGCAGTCTCGACTACGTGATTACGCTTTGCGCAGAAGAGGTCTGCCCAACGATAGTATCAAAAGCGAAGAGGCTACATTGGCCCCACCCTGACCCAGCAACAAAAGACCACCTACCGGAGCACGAGATTCTTCAACGCTTCCGCGAGGCCCGCGACGCGATCGGCAAGCAGCTACACGAATTCCGTCATCAACTAACCTAGGACCTACCATGACGCGTGAGAAGGCCCGCTATGGGGCGGAATTCTTAGGAACGACTTTCCTGCTCATGATCATCGTTGGCTCTGGAATTATGGCCAACAGACTTGCGCAAGGAAACACTGCGCTTGCGCTTCTTGCGAACTCTCTAGCCACCGGCTCGGGACTATTCGTCCTCATCCATGCGCTAGGGCCAATTTCAGGGGCCCACTTCAACCCCGCCGTAAGCCTTCTAGAAACGCTCTCGGGACGACTCGATCAAAAGAACTTGCTTCTTTATTGGCTTGCCCAATTCACGGGGGCGCTCTTCGGAGTCTTCATGACTCACCTGATGTTTGACATGAACCTTCTTCAGCTAGCGACGACAGAACGCAGCGGCGTTGGCCTGACAGTCTCAGAGTTCGTCGCGACATTCGGCTTGCTCGCCACCGTCGAGCTCACGAGCCGCAAGCGCGTTGAGCTGACCCCAGCGGCTGTAGCAACCTACATCACCAGTGCCTACTGGTTCACGCCGTCAACCTCCTTTGCCAATCCAGCTGTGACGATCGCTCGCATATTCACAGACACCTTCTGCGGAATCGCGCCAGCTGGAGTTCCATGGTTCCTCATCGCTCAGATCATCGGCACACTGACGGCGCGCGCGCTCTTGCCAAAACGATGTGAAACCCTATGAATCGCCTCTCATTTCTCAAAGGGCCCATGACATTCCGGCCTATTGAAATCTTCCGAGCCCTCAAACTGGTCCGAAATTCGGACTAACGCGCAACGACCTTTTTTCTTGAAAGGAACCGTGCTTGAACCTGACCGCGAGAACTGCAACACTCTCGAAAGGTACCCAGCGCCCATGCCACCACGAAGGTCCCACTTTTTATCCGACCGCTGTCGGGAGTTCTTTGAACTCCCGATCATTCAACGTGGAAACCTCTACTTTCACGAAAATCAAGTCGAGACCCTTGAAGTTCAAGATCACTACGCAACATTTCAGGTCACTGGCTCTGAGCTTTATCGCGTTCAAATCAGCTGGCCCAAACCTGAGAAAAAACAAGTGCAGGTTGAATGCACTTGTCCCTACTTCTCTTCGGGACTTTTCTGCAAACATCTCTGGGCATGCTTGCTGACTCTAGATAAAATTTCTCCGCTGGATGATGTCTTTTTAGGGTCGAGAGAAATCACTTTAGTATCCATCCTCAACTCGGGCACTTCAGAATCTAAAGCCGATGAGGACCTCGGTCGCCCGCGGGTTTCTCAGTGGGCATCAAGGCTTGCAACTCTTGAAGCCCAAAGTCAGCGCTCGCTCAAGACCTCCGCACTTCGTAGCCCGGCACCTCCACCCACGGGCCCCACCGAGTACTGGTTTGTCATCAATCTCAAGAAAACCAACCCAGAGTCAGGCATACGACTCGAGTTTGCGACGAGGTCACTCAAGACCGAGGGGGCGGAATTTTCCTTCCGAAAGATCCCGCTTTCGCCTGCCGACGCCCAACAAGAGCCCCACTCTGAAACCAAGTCGATTCTTTTGAATCTGCTTTTGACGGCGAAATCCTCCGACGAATACCGCTATAGCTATCGAAGCTCTGAGTCTTTCAACGCCGTCACGATTCCCAATGCTCAGCTGGCCGACTTGATTTCCCCTCTCGTCGCGACCGGACGTCTCTTGTACCAAGAAGCCCACTCAAAGACTCCACACCCCCTCCCCGTATCAGACGCAGGAGCCCTTCCGTGGGACTTTCAACTGAGCTTTTCGAATCAGGGCGACTTCACGCAGTTAGTGGGCCTACTGACTCGCCTAGAAGAATCCCGAAGAATCGACGACACGCTCCTCGTTTCATCCTCAGGGCTGGTACTGTTTCGCGAATCTATCGGATGGATGAAAATGCCAACGCCGTTCGTCTGGATCACAGCGCTTCGCGAGAGCCCGACGGACTTCCTGATTCCTAACGATGAACTCCAGCAGTTCGCTGCCACCCTTCGACAGAGCTCGACTTGCCCTCAAGTTCAATGGCCAGAGACCTTGAAGTGGGAAGAGCGTCACGTCGAACCACAGCCGATCGCTCGCATCCAGCGGCGCGATCATTCGATTTATTCTTGGAGTCTCGAGATTCAACTGCAGTTCCTTTACGAGAGCATCCGAATTCCTGCCGATGACCCTCGAGCACTGCTATCGTCATCGACTGAGCCAGTCGTTTATCGGCGAGACCTTGAAATGGAGCGCAAGTATTTTTACGACTTTCAACACGTCGCCGAAGCTCATCATCCCTTTCGCATCGAAAAGTTTGATCGCGTCGAAATCCCCCAATATGAACTTGCTCGACTCGTAACCGCCCTCATCGATGCAGGCTTCAGGGTTGAAGCATTCGACAAACCCGTTCAAACTGCCTCAAGCCCTCGACTCCAGTTTGAGAGGTCAGAAATCGACTGGCTTGATCTCTCGATTGAGGTCGAATTTCCAGATGGTGCTAAACTCGCTTTTCCTGAATTGCTGAAGGCCATCCGCGAGAACTCAAGACTGGTTCAACTCACTACTGGAGCCTTGGGCATTCTCCCTACCCATTGGCTCGAGCAATTGGCTCCCGTCATGGCGATCGGAAAAGAAACGGCAAAGGGCTGGAGACTGGGTCGGGCTCAAACCTTCTTGCTTCATTCAGCTCTCGAGGAAACCCCTCTGATCGAGCGCCACAGAGAGACCTACCGCGCCGTTCAAAATCAACTCACTCGCCTGACTCAGCCCTCCGCTCGCGAAACCAGCGAAGGGTTTAACGGAAGTTTGCGAGCCTACCAAGCCATCGGCTTAGGGTGGCTGGAAGAACTCGCTGAGGCAGGACTGGGCGGAATCTTAGCGGACGACATGGGACTAGGCAAAACCATCCAAGCTCTCGCCTATCTCGAGAAGGCGCGCTCAGTGCGCCAGAAGACCCAGACCCAACACCAACCCTCACTCGTGGTGGCGCCTAAATCTCTTCTTTTTAACTGGAAAAAAGAAGCGGAGCGTTTCGCGCCACATCTTCAGGTCATGGGCCATGAGGGCCCTCATCGAACCAAAGACCCAGCGGTCCTTCAGAAGGCTGACCTGGTTCTCGTGACCTACGCCACTCTTCGAAATGACTGGAGCCTCTTCGAACAGATCGAATTTCATGCCGTTTTTGCAGACGAAGCGCAGGCCATTAAGAATCCCCAATCACTCTCTTCATTCGCCTGTCGATCGATTCACGCCAAGCTGAAAGTAGCAATGACCGGCACTCCTGTTGAGAACTCGCTGCACGACCTTTTCTCTCTCCTCGACTTCACGAATCCAGGACTTTTAGCCGAAACGGCGCGAAGACGTTACCTCTCCGCTTCGAGTTCAGGCAGCTATAATAAAAACGTTCTTCAAACGCTCACTCGAGCCATTCGCCCATTTGTCTTGAGACGCACCAAAGACCAAGTGCTCCATGAGCTTCCTGAAAAATCGGAGCAGATCCTCTATTGCGAACTGTCAGGGCCTGAGCTGAAGGCTTATCGCGAATTGCGCGACCATTATCGATTGAGCCTCCAGCATGAAATCAAAAAGCGGGGAATTGCCAAGTCTCAAATCCTGATCATTGAGGCTCTTTTAAGGCTCCGCCAAGCGGCCTGTCATCTGGCCCTCTTAGAAGGACCCAAACGCCGCGACTCTAAAACTAAACCAAGAAAATCTCAGCAGAGCGCTAAAACCGAGCTACTGATTGAGCATCTGATTGAGCTTGTGGCAGAGGGCAGAAAAGCCCTCGTTTTTTCGCAGTTCACTTCCTACCTCGATATCATCCGTAGCCGCTTACTCGATGAAGCCATCGAATTCGAATACCTCGACGGTTCGACCATCGATCGCCAGGAGCGAGTCGATCGCTTTCAATCGTCTCCCTTCTCTCAAGTGTTTCTGATCAGCTTGAAAGCCGGAGGGGTCGGACTCAACCTGACGGCGGCAGATACCGTTTTTCTCGTTGATCCCTGGTGGAATCCAGCAGTCGAATCGCAAGCCATTGATCGAGCCCATCGTATGGGACAGAAAAACAAAGTCACCGCCTATCGACTCATCGCCCGCGACACAGTTGAAGAGAAAATTCTGCTTCTACAAGATCGAAAACGCCAGCTGGCAGCCTTGCTCACCCAGGGCACATCCATCGAAACGACCAGTGGAGTCACCAGCGAAGATCTCGAGCTCTTACTCTCGTGATCTCTGAGCCGCTACTACAGCCAAATCGACCTGGAAACACCGCTCAAAGTCTGAAAGCTTGTAGATCGGAAAAATTTTAGGCAAACAAATAAGCCAGTAAAGAGGTTCAGCCGATGTCTCTGTCACGATTGAAATCACTGCTTCAAGAAGTCCAGCTACTACCCGAACTGAAACGCGCCAGTTGGATCGGGTTCCGCGAAATGCGTGAGCGACACCGCTCTTTTGTTGGACAAGACGGCCACGTGCGCGAGACGTCAACCAGCGAAAGTCACGGTGTCATGGTCGAAGTATTCTTCGACGGCCAGTTAGGTTACGCCGCAACGCCCGCGATCACTGCGTCTGCCCTTCGTGAGACCGCCATTCGCGCATTCCGACAAGCTGAAAGCGCTTCGCGCTGGTCGCTTGCGAAGTTCGGATTTGACGGCAAATCGCCTTTGGTTCGTCCTTCGGTACAAGGACGGTACGCTTCGCCCGCAAGCACCACTCGCCTGACTAGTGCCGAGCTCGCCCAGCTCGTGGTCGACATTACGAAGCGTTTAAAGAAGTCACCCAAGATCGTGCAAACCCTCTGCTATATCGACTGGATCGACGGCGAATCGCGCCTGATTTCGACTTCTGGAACGGAGGTCGAACAAGGGCTCGAGGGTATGATCTTGCACTTCGAGGCCACTGCCCAAGAGGGCAACATTACCCAGAAACGCTCTGATGGAGAGAACCTTCAAGGCAACCTGCAGTACCTGCGAGATCCATCGCTATGGACACGCGTTGACCGCGTAGCCGATCAGGCCCTCGAGCTCTTGTCGGCCGAAGAATGCCCCACAGAAACCACTTCACTGGTGCTCATGCCGACGCAGATGACGCTTCAGATTCACGAAAGCATCGGCCATCCGCTCGAAATCGACCGCATTCTCGGCGATGAGCGCAACTATGCCGGCTGGAGCTTCGTGCGCGAGAAAGACTTCGGCTCTTTGCAATACGGCTCGAAATTGCTCAATGTGTCTTTTGATCCTACCGTCTCTGACGAGCTTGCTTCGTATGCCTTCGATGACGGAGGAAATCCCGCGAAGCGAGAATACCTCATCCAAGAGGGCGTGCTCCTGCGCGGACTGGGCGGACTCGAAAGCCAGAGTCGTTCGAAGTTAGGCGGCGTGGCCAACTTCCGCGCCTCTTCTTGGAATCGTCCGGCTGTCGATCGTATGGCCAACATCAATCTCGAGCCGGGAAGCTCGAGCTTTGATGAGATCATCACTTCGGTTGAGAGAGGCGTTCTGATGGACACGAACCGTTCCTGGTCGATCGATGATTATCGAAACAAATTTCAATTTGGTTGCGAATACGCCAAGCTGATTGAAAACGGAAAGCTCACAAAAACGCTCCGAAATCCGAATTACCGCGGCATCACGACCCCTTTCTGGAATGGACTGAAAATGGTGGGCAACGCCTCGACGCTTCAAACTCATGGCACCCCAAACTGCGGCAAGGCTGAACCCAACCAAGTCATTCGCGTCGGCCATCGTTCTCCGGTCTGCCTATTTACCCAAATCGAAGTCTTCGGAGGTGGAGCATGAATCGTTCGTCTGCTGCGTTTCAGGAGCATTTTGAAGCTCTTACTGCGAAAGCTTTCGCGTCGCTCGAAGCAGGCCAGATCCTGGCCTGTGAGCTCACGGCTGAAGATAGCCAGTTCGTGCGCCTCAATGCCGCCAAAGTTCGCCAGGCCGGACAGGTCCAGGATGCCACCTTCAGGCTGAAGCTTCTCATCCAATCGGCTGATGGAATTCGAAGCGGAGAGTCCAGCATCTCGCTAACGGGTGAAGAGTCTGAAGACCTCTTGCGAGTGAAGGCCACCCTCGAGTCGCTTCAAAGGGAGGTTCCTCAGCTTCCACTCGATCCGTACGCCGTTCTTCCGCAAAATCGGGGAAACGTCGAACAGATCGAAGAGGGACAGCTTCTTGCTGCCGAACAGGTTTTCGACCAGTTGCTGCCCGAGATTCAGGGAGTAGACCTCGCCGGAATCTACGCCTCGGGATCCATGGTACGAGGGACCGCCAACAGTCTCGGCCAGAAGCAATGGTTCTATACCGAAAACTTCTCGCTCGATTACTCGGTGTACACCCCCATGGAAAAGGCCGTTAAGAGCACCTTTGCCGGCTCGCGCTGGAGCCGCTCCGAGCTTTCGCAAGACCTTGCGCAGTCGAAGTCACTGCTTTCAGCGATGGAAAAAAAGGCCATCCGTGTTCCGCGCGGCTCGTATCGCGCGTACCTTGCTCCTGCAGCCGTCAGCGATCTGGTGGGAATGTTCTCTTGGGGCTGCATCGGCGAACGCTCGATTCGCAAGGGCGAAAGCCCGTTGCGGTTCTTGCGCTCTGGTGAACGCGCGCTCTCTCCCCTCTTTTCGCTCGCTGAAGATTTTAGCCTAGGCGTCGTGCCGCGCTTTAATGGCGATGGCGATATCTCTCCCGAGAAGATCGAGCTCATTCGCGAGGGTAACCTTTTGGAAACCCTAGTGCACTCGCGTAGTGGTGCCGAATACGGGGTGACACCCAATGGCGCCACTCCCTACGAGGGCCTGCGTTCACCGTCGATGGCGGCAGGCACTCTACGCCGCGAAGAGATTTTCCAAGCGCTCGGAACCGGCGTTTTTCTCAGCAACCTGCACTACTTGAATTGGAGCGATCCGTTCGAGGGCCGCATTACGGGAATGACCCGGTATGCATGTCTGTGGGTAGAGAACGGCCAAGTCGTCGGCCCGATCGAGACCATGCGCTGGGATGATGGCATCTATCGAATGTTTGGCTCTGAGCTCGAGGCCGTCACTGACTTCCGCGCGCTCATCGCTGAAACAAGCACTTACCATCACCGTCAAGCGGGCGGAATGCTAGTGCCGGGCATGCTCCTCAAGAGTATGAACTTCACGTTATGAGCGCCTGAAAAATTCGAAGATCGAGTTCCCGAGCGTTTGGGCAGTTCACTTCGAGCTGCATCGGTAAGCGCAAGCTGATGTAGTTGCCCCGTCAATACCGAACACCTTTTAGTTTGAAAAAATCTTCCTGAACTCCGCAGGGGATTTCATCTTGAGTCTCTTGTGCGGATGGTTCTCGTTGTAATCCTTGAACCACCCATCAATCTCTGCCAGTGCCTGATCCGCGGTTTCAATTCGGTCCGACACCCATACGTAGTCGCGCTTCATCGTCTTCACCAGG